>DNJW01000145.1:13310-18923 GCA_003488965.1 Lachnospiraceae bacterium
GCTTACGTACCGTTACGGTAATTGCGGAGCGAAAGCGCGTCTGTGCTGGAATATACCGGCTGCACAATGACAAGTGCAGAATCACTGTGTTTCGCAAACTCCTAATGTATTTGAAATCAGAAAGGATATTTATCTCATATGAAAACAAAAAATATTTATCTTATGTATGCCATTGCATTTTTGCAGGGTATGGTATTTTATGGCCCTGTTGCCACGCTTTACCGTCAGGCAAAAGGAATTTCTATTTTACAGATTACCCTTATCGAAAGTATTTCCCTTATTCTTTGTCTTATATTGGAATTTCCCTGGGGTATTCTTGCCGATAAAATCGGTTATAAGAAAACGATTTTAATTTGCAATGCACTATATTTTCTTTCCAAAATTATTTTTTGGAAGGCAGAGAATTTTTCGGCTTTTCTGTTTGAACGTATTATCATCAGCATTGTCATTGCCGGGCTTTCCGGCGTAGATACCGCTTTGCTCTATCTTTCCTGCGAAGAACCGCAGCCAGCGCAAGATGCCAATCCGCCCCAGTCCCAAAACAAAAGCCATCAGGTTTTCGGCATCTGGAACAGCCTTCAGACCGCCGGTCTGTTAATTGCATCTCTGGTTTTTTCCGCAGCTGCCGACGGGGATTACTCTTTAGCCGCCCTTTTCACTGTACTCAGCTATGGCTTGGCGGCTCTTCTTTCCCTGGCTCTTACTGAAGTCAGACCGTCCAAAAAAGAACACAGCTTTCGCAATTTTGTCCGTTTCTTCAAACAGACAGCAACAGACAAATATATTCTTTTATTTCTCATAGGCATCGCATTGCTGAACGAAACCCACCAGACTGTCACAGTATTCCTAAACCAGCTTCAATATGTGAAATGCGGTCTTTCCTCTTCCGCCATAGGATATATCTATACCGCCGTTACGGTTGCCGGTCTGTGCAGCGCTTTCTCCTCCAAAATAACCGGCAAGCTGGGCACGGCTTCCACTGTATTTTTTCTGTTCACCGCTGCGGCGGCGGCATGCCTGCTTTTGGCATTTACTGCCAGCGCATGGCTGTCCGTGCTGGGAATTCTGATTCTCCGCATTTCCTTCAGCCTCTTCCAGCCGCTGCAGACAGAACTTCAGAACCGCCAGATTACCGGCAACAGCCGGGCTACTGTCCTGAGTATGAATGCCGTCATCATCGACAGCGTGGGCGCAGGTACAAATATTGCCTTCGGCAGTCTGGCACAGCATAACCTTACCCATGCTTTCCTCTTCGGTGCAGCATTATGCATCGCCGGAGGACTCTTCCTCCGCCTATGGTATATGCAGGAATGCTAGGCAGGCATGCTAGGCAGAAATGCTAGGCAGAAATGCTAGGCAGAAATGCTAATATATCGAACATGAATTACCAACATAACAACACTTTGAATTTATTTGCCTTTTCCTATAGTATCATTGCTCCAAAAACGCTATAATAAAAAAGTGGCTTTGCCACTTTATTCTATAAGGTAAAAATATGCCGCCCCAATTTTACAGAAAGTGCAGGATTTCATTATGATAAATAAAATAAAACACATGATTCATACCTTCCGCAGGGAGATTCTTATATTCCTTCTTCTTTTTTTCAGTTTACTATGCCGGCTTCCGGAAGAACTTCATGGCTGGAACAGCGCCTGGTATGCCATGGACTACTCTCTCGGCTTTGATTCCAGGCTTTTTATCGGATCCGTCCTGCGCCTATTTTATCCGGATTTTCTCCCGGCAGGAGCAGCCTATACTTTTGTGCTGCTTTCCCTTATCCTGCTGCTTTTTATGCTTTCTTGTATCCTTGGCTATGCCCTGCGGCAGGCAGAAGGCTCTGGAGCCGAAAAAGGCCTGCTGGTGCTTATCGCGTTTTACCTTCTATGCCCCGGTTCCCCTTCTTATCTGTGGACTTCCGAAAATATGGGAAGATTTGACATGTATCTTCTCATAATGGCGCTTGCTGCCGTTATCTGCTGTATCCTGATAAAATCCGTCTGGCTGCAGCTTGTTCTGATTACCTTGGCAGGACTGATTGCATTAAGCATCCATCAGGCCTTTATGTTCCTCTTCTTCCCTCTCCTTTTTACTTTATACATGGCTGCTATTACTGGAAAACATGCAAAAACCAGCCATATTCTTTTCGCTTTCATCGGCATTGCCGGAATGGGAGCCGCATTTTTATATTTCCAGCTGTTCTCCCACATTCAGGTTTCTTCCTGCGGCGAACTGGTTTCCCTGCTTTCCGCCCGCACGGATCTGCCGATTAATGAAGTGGCTCTTAATTACGAATATTTTACAACCACGGCCCAGTCCTCCTCCGAACTGGTCTTCAATCAGTTAGGGGAACGCATCCGCTATGGTTTTGTCACCGTTTTGCTCCTTTCCCCTCTGGCAGTCCTTTACGGCTTCCTCTGGAAACGTATCTGCCATGGGGCGGAACAAAAAGCAAAACCCGTTTATATACTGCTTCTGCTCAGCCACTTGTGTTTTGTTCCCGCTTTCCTCATGGCTATCGACTGGGGCCGCTGGTTCGGTGCTTTCCTCACTATGCAGGCTCTGCAGATAGTCATTCTTGCAGCAAAAAAAGATGCCGCAGTTTTATCCGCCCTTTCCTCTCTGGAAAGCGCTTTCCGCAAGCATCCTTTTCTTTTCCTTGCCGGTGCTGTATGGGTAGGAACGCTTCAAAAATTTCAGGCCACCCTGCTTCCCGATGCCCCGGTATTTTTCGCATCCTTATACCGGCTTTACCGGCTGTTTTTTTAGCAGATTGTTTCCTATAAGGATTCAGATGTTGCCGGACAGGCCTTTTGGCACCCAAACCCTATCAGGCAAACAAGGTTCTTTGCACCCGGTCCGGTTTATCGTTTCAATTCATCCGCCAGCTTCATCGCCCGTTCCGCAACCAAATCGGAGTTGTAATGCTCATGCTCTCCCCATCTGCCCAGACCGTACACTTCTCTGTCCCTGGCCCATCCTAATATTTTCTTCATAATCTGCGGCTTATCCACCGTATTTAAAGGATAGGCATACTCATTCATATAACGGAATATGCCGCTTTCTGCCGGACAGCTGCCCTGCTCCACTCTCTCCTTATTCGTTTCTGTCCAGTATCCCTTCCCCTTCGGGCAGAAATTATGTCTTACCAATATTCTATGATACGAAATCTCTTTTTCCGGATAATAAATCCAATGAGCCTTTGTATCCATTTTCTCCGGGATATATTCAATCTGCGTAGAACTATGTTTCAGCCTTTTTACCCCCTGCCAAAGTTCCTCCGGCATCCCGGCAATTTCTTCCCATTCCGCCCAAGGCACTGTGGTAATGATTTTTTCTCCTTCATACACGGAACCATCGGCACAGATTACCCGGTGCCCCCGGACATCCAGCCTTTTCACCGCTGCCTCCGTTACAGTCCTTTCTTTCACGGCTTCCTGCATCCGTCTCCATAATTCCCCATACCCATACTTCTTCGGATAATAAAACCGGGCATGTCCCGGCTGTTTTCCGTAAGCCCTTTTCTCGACACAGCTTCTTTTCGTTTCCTCATAAGAAACATTGGGCAGCTTCTCCAGCCAATAGGTTCCCAGTTCGTCCAAATTGCTGCCGAACATTTTTTCATTATAGGGCAGCATATAATCTTCCGCAATACGTCTTCCCAGCTTCCAGTAAATCCAGTCCACAAAGCCCTCCGGCTTTTGCGCCCCTATATTGCATCCGGCCTCCGCAATGGATTCCAGATATTCCCTTTGTTTTTCCGGTTTCATTTGCCAGATGTTCGCTTCAAAAGGATGCCCGATATAATCCCCGTCAAAAGAAATCCGGGAGTCCCGCTCATACATGTCCCATTCTTCCTCCGGCATAAAAGCAAACAAAAAACGGTTTACCTCCGGCCGGCACACATCCAGAAAATGACCTCCTCCAATGTCCAGCGGTGCTCCGTCCACCTCCGCGCTGCGGCAAAGCCCCCCTGCTTCTTTTTCCTTTTCCAGCAGTAAAAAAGAGTCTTCCCCTTTCTGCTTTAAACGGTTCGCAACCGTCAGTCCTGCCGGTCCTGCTCCTAAAATCAGATACTTTACCTTCTCCATTCTTACGCCCTTTCTTTTTCTTTCCCCGGCCCGGCAAATACAAAAAATTTCTGTCCAATAAAATTGAATACAATAAACAGCCCCATGCCTACAATCATCGCCACATTTTCTTCCACTGCTGAAGCTTCCATATGAATCAGGCTGCCAATTCTGCCGGCCATTTCCGGGAAATACCCCGCCATAAGGCTTCCCACCAAAGGTTTGGCGATTCCGTAAGCCATCAGATAACAGACTGCAATATTTGCCGCAAACTTAACCGCCGGCTTCCAGCCGTTCCCCTCCGCTTTAAATGTCAGCTTTTTATTGGCAAAATAAGAGAAAATACTTCCAATCACATAGGAAGACGCGCTGGCCACCCAATAATTCCAATGCCAGATATTATAAAATACCATAATCAGGACAAATCCCAGCAAGGTATTAAACACTCCCACAATTCCGAAATGCAGCATCTCATGAAACAGTTTCTTCATACCCGTAATACCTCTTAAACCACTCTACAAATCTCCGCATTCCTTCCTCCATGGAAGTACAAGGCTTAAAATCGAAGTCATTCATCAGCTCCGTTACATCCGCATAGGTCTGATACACATCCCCCGGCTGCATCGGCAGATATTCTTTCTTTGCCTCTTTTCCCAGATATTTTTCCAACGCGGCAATAAAGTCCATTAATTTCTCCGGATTGTTGTTTCCGATATTGTATATCTTATAACGGGCCTCCTGTTTATCCGCTTCCGGCGGATTACACAGCATATTTTCTATTCCGGTAACGATATCGTCAATATACGTGAAATCCCGGTACATATCACCGTTATTATATACCTGAATCGGCTCGTCCCTCATAATTTTCAGGGCAAACTTATAGCATGCCATATCCGGCCGTCCAAAGGGACCGTAAACCGTAAAAAAACGCAGTCCGGTCACCGGAATTTTATAAAGCTTACTGTAAGAATATGCCATCAGCTCATTAGATTTTTTTGTTGCCGCATAAAGACTTACCGGATGGTCCACCTTGTCCTCCGTGGAAAAGGGCACCTTCTCATTCCCTCCGTAAACAGAACTGGAAGATGCAAACACCAGATGCTCCACCGGATAATGCCTGCATGCCTCCAATATATGGAAGAAACCGACTATATTCGATTGAATATATGCATCCGGGTTCTCAATGCTGTACCTTACTCCGGCCTGTGCCGCCAGATTAACCGCAACATCCGGCCTTTCCTTTTCAAACAAAGCAAAAACCCCTTCTTTATCCGCCAAGTCACATCTTACGAATGAATAATTTTCATATTTTTTTAAAATATCCAAACGGTCTTCCTTCAGGCTGACCTCATAATAATCATTCATATTATCCAGCCCGATTACCCTTGCCCCTAAGTCAAGCAGCCGCTTTGATAAATGGAACCCAATAAAGCCGGCTCCTCCGGTAATCAAATATTTTTTTTCCGCATCCAATTTTTTCATGCCGATTCCTTTCCATCCTATCTTGTTTTTAGGTAATTGCAAAACACAGTGATTCTGCACTTGT
>DNJW01000396.1 GCA_003488965.1 Lachnospiraceae bacterium
AAAACTCGGAATTTCCTATAAAGTGAAAAAGACTTGCAAAGCAAGTTCTTTACACACTTATCTGCGGAAAATCGTACTGGGCGAAAACAGTACCAGCATAGGAATCAGTTCCAGTCTTCCCGCCAGCATATCAAACATCAATATATACTTGGACAAGCCGGAAAATGCAGAATAATTTCCTGCCGGCCCGACCATGTTTAATCCGGGCCCTACATTATTAAACGTTGTTGCCACCGCCGTAATATTTGTTACAAAATCAAATTCATTCAAAGATACCAGCACAAAAGAGCCTAAAAAAATCAAAGCATAAATCATCGTGTATACCTGAATGGATTTGATTACCCCTTCTTCCACAATGTGCCCGTCCATATGTATCTTTTTAATGCTCCTCGGATGCACCACGGAAAATATCTCGTTTTTCACGGAGCGCAGCAGCACAATCAATCTGGATACTTTAAATCCGCCGCCTGTGCTTCCCGCACATGCCCCCAGCAACGTAAGTATAAAAAGAATTGCTTTTGAAAATTCAGGCCATACATTATAGTCTAAGGTAGCAAAACCTGTAGTTGTCATAATGGACACCACCTGAAACAGGGAATGATGGAACGCCTGGAACCCATTTGCAAAGCTTCCGCGTACATTAAACGCAATCAGAACCGACGCCGCCAGTATAATTCCAAGATAATATCTGAGTTCTTCGCTGCCAAGCGCTTCTTTTGCCTTTTTAACCAAAAGCAGATAAAAGACCTGAAAGTTAATGCCGCACAGCATCATAAATATGATAAATATGGTCTGTACTGCTGTGGAATAACTGCCGATACTGGAATTCAGCAGGCCAAATCCCCCTGTACCCGTGGTGGAAAAAGACAAGGTAGATGCTTCATACAAACTAAGGCCCGCTATCATCAGCGACACAATCTCAATTAACGTAATTGCCAGATAAATTCCGTAGAGAATCATTGCCGTATTCTTTATCTTAGGAACTAGCTTGCCCACACTGGGTCCCGGGCTTTCCGCCCGCATTAAATGCATGTTGTAGCTGCCAGACAAGGGAAGCACCGCCAATATCAGCACCAGAACTCCCATACCGCCAATCCAGTGGGTAAAGCAGCGCCAGAACTGAATGCACCGGGACAGCCCCTCCACGTCGGTAAGTATCGTTGCCCCGGTCGTTGTCAGACCGGATATAGTTTCAAAAAGTGCATCTGTATAAGTAGGAAATTCCCCGCTCAGGTAAAAAGGCAGCGCCCCTACTAAGCTTAAAATAATCCAGCTTAAGGACACCGTCACAAAGCCCTCTTTGGCATAAAATACTTGATTTTTCGGTTTAAACCTCCTGCCTATCAGACTGACTGCCAGACAGCCTATCATCACATACAAAAAGCAGAATGCACTGCTTTCTTTATAAATTATCCCCACTAACAGCGGCAATATCATAAATAACGCCGCAAATTCCAAGACCCTGAATAAAATATAGCGAATCACTGAATAATTCATCTTTTTCCCATTTCTGCACTGCTTTTCGCGCATAACGAGTTTGTGGCAAGCAGCGCGCAGACACAAATCTCGTAATTGAAAATTTTAATTTTCAATCTTATACCCCATGTCCACTTTGGCGGACTCAAAATCAATATTTCTTTCGGTTTTTATCAAGGCTTCAATATATCCTTGATGTCGTGCAGACCGGTAATCGTGGTAACGATAACTACCGTATCTCCTACCGCAATCTTGCTCTGTCCGCCGGGAGTTATGATATTCCCTTTATGGTTAATGCTGCAAATCAGCAAATTCGGTTTTAAACGCAGTTCCTGCAAAGGAATCCCTGCCACCGGAGAATCCTCCTTTACGATAAATTCCAAGGCTTCCACCCTGTCATTGCTTATACGGTAAAGCGTTTCTATATTGCTCCCGATAGAATTGGACAATGCACGGGCCTGCTTGACAATAGATTCCGCCGTAATATATTTCGGATAAATAATGCTGCCCAGATCCAGTCCGCCGATAATCTCATCATAAGAAATCCTATGTACCTTTGTAATTAATTTCGCTTTGGAAAGGCTCTTCACAAAAAGGGAAAGCATAATATTCTCTTCATCGAAATTAGTCAATGCCACAAAAGATTCCGCCTTGGGCAGACCTTCCTCCATCAATAGGCTTCTGTCCGTACCGTCTCCATAAATCAGAGTTGCCTGCGGAAGCAGTTCGCTCAATTCCTCGCATCTGGCCTTATTTCTTTCCACTATTTTTACGGATATCCCAATGGAAATCAATTGTTTTGCCAGATAATACGCCGTTTCCCCTCCTCCCACAATAAACGTATTTTTTGCTCTGGTTGTAGGGACACCTAGTTTTTTGAAAAACTGAATACTGTTTCTTACGGAGCCTACTACGGAAATTTCATCTTTTGCCCGCAATATAAAATTTCCGTCAGGGATATATACATTCTCGCCCCTTTCCACCATGCAGACCAGCACATCGCATTTCATTTTATAAGATATATCCTTCAGCGCCTGGTCGCATAAAGAAGAGCCTTCTTCTATCCGGTATTTCACCAGCTCTATCTTTCCCTTTGCAAAGGTATCTATTTTAATTGCCGAAGGGAATTTCAGCACTCTGGCAATTTCCATGGCCGCCGCATCCTCCGGGTTAATTACCATGGACAGCCCTAATTCCTCCTTGATAAACTCTATTTCCCTGCTGTATACCGGATTGCGGACCCTGGCGATGGTATGACAGCCGCCTGCTTTCTTTGCAATCAGGCAGCATAGCAGATTCAGTTCATCCGAATCCGTTACGGCAATCAGCAAATCCGCATCCTCTATCCCCGCGTCTTTCTGTATCGAATAGCCTGCACCGTTCCCCACAATTCCCATCACATCAAAATTAATGGATACATTTTTCACGGCATCGCTCTTGGTATCAATGACTGTTATATTATGCCCTTCCTTGCTCAGCTTCTCTACAATCGTTGTTCCCACATTTCCGCAGCCCACAATAATAATCTGCATAACGTCCTCCCCCTAAGGCACTATCCCTTCCAATCTTTTCCTTATTTCATCATACTGCTGTTTAATGCGCAAATAAAGCCCTATGGTCTCATCCTTCTGCTCTTCATATTGCTGAATTACGGCATCATAATGTGCCATCAGACATTCCACCGTCCCTTTGCTGATTTTATGGTTTCCGGCATCCTCCAGCAGAATCCCTTTGATTTTTTCACTGTCAAAAGAATCTTTGTAGCTGCGTTTTCCATACAAGGCGCTTAGGATATCCGCCACAGCTACAATCTGCTGCGGAAGTGTCAGTTCCTCTTCCGAAAGCCCCTTATGATATCCTGTCCCATCCAGCTTTTCATGGTGTCTTGCCGCAATCCGCAGCACATCTTCATCCACCAGACCGGAAAGAATCATCTCCGTAATTCTCACATGAGCCTTCATTATTCTCATATCTTCTTCATTCAGTCTTCCCGGCGCCTCCAATATTTCGAGGGGAATGGCTATCTTTCCCAAATCGTGCAGCAGCGCTCCGTAATACATTTTCTGCAGCTCCTCCGTGCCCACTCCCATCAGCCGGCCCAGCTGCATGGCAAAATTCACCGTCGACATGGTATGTACTACCGTATGCTCGCTTCTGAAGTCAATGGAATACACCAGCATTTCCAGAAATCTCCGCTTATACTCCTCCGAAAAAATTCCGCAGGACATAATGCCGTTCATTTCTTGCCGGTATTCTCCGCTTGCCAGTTTTGCCGTTATCCCATATTCCTTCTCCGCCTTGTAAAAAAGGTTCAGGGCATCCCCTGAAAACTGAATATTACGGTAACGGACGAAATAATCCCCCTTCATTCTGGTTTCCTCACAGCGCATAAAATTATCCATCTTATCCGCCAGCGCCAGACATTCCGTAATGTGAGCATATTTGCTTTTCACACTTCCATAACGATTATAATCCAAATGATGATAAAGTACAATCTCTGCCTTATCTCCGATAGGAGATAAATATTTCAAAAAAAGAAAACCATAAACAGAATGGGGCCAGGGACTCCCCGCCGTTTCAAAATCCGCCACATTATTCAATCCCTCTTCCCGGTAAAGCCCTATATCATGCAGCACCCCCAGCATAGCATAATCCAGCATCTCCTGCATGCTGTAACGGCCGTCTGCCTCCAGCATTTTATAAAGCATATATCCCACAATCTCCCCATGGGTTATAATTTTGGGATTGATAATACTAAGCGTCCTGCGGATAATCTCATGCACATTTTGACTGTGAATTACACTCATATCCTGCCCTCCATGCCACTACCTGTATTTATCCGGATAATCCGTCCCCGTTTCCGTCTGCATCAGCCGCTTATATTTTTCCGGTTCTTTTTCCATCTTCAGCATCGTATCAAACGCCCGCAGCACCATCTTGCTTCCGTTCTCCCTCATATCGTACTTTCCTCTGTCCATCTGTGCCTTGAAATGGTCGATCTGCCATATCATAATATCCACTGCCGTATATCCTTCTATTTTGGCCTTGCAGGAAAAATTGCCCGTTTCCGCATAAAAAAGGAATTCCTGTCCTATTTCCGGAGATTCTGCCAGCCCCGCCGCCAGTTCCTTTAGAAACTCTCCGTTTTCCCCTGCCTCGCTTCCAAACCGCTTCACTGCCTCTGTTATTTTCTTTCTGTCCATGTTTGTAATCATGCCCCCTCGGTTCTTGTCAACTTTTACACTCACATCATATCAAAAGGACTCATATATTACAAGTCACCCTTATATACTAGAAATAACAAAATTCCAAGGCAGCCTTGTCCCTTGCGGACAGCTGCCATTCAGGTACCGTATTTTGAAACTATTATCCTCCATCAACGATTTCCTATGGAACTGCCCCCTTTTGTTTTTACTGATGGGTACTCATCTCTTCTTTACCTTAAAACTGCATTTTCCCCAGCGCCATATCGGAACAGCCCTGCGTCTGTCCATTACGCCGGAAAAAAAGAACAGACAAAAAAACGCTTCCAACCTTTCGGCCTTCGGCGCCTTGGCAACCACGCTTGCCGCCACTCTCGGTACCGGCAATATCATCGGTGTTTCCACAGCCGTTGCCCTAGGAGGCCCCGGCGCCGTCTTCTGGTGCTGGCTGACCGGTATCCTGGGTATGGCCACTTCTTATGCCGAATGTTATTTAAGCGTGCTGTTCAAAGAAAAAAATTCGGAAGGGCTTTTTGTAGGAGGTCCTATGTATGTATTAAAAAACGGTATGCATAGTAAGCGATTCTCCAAATTCTATGCACTGTGCACTGTCTGCGCTGCCTTTGGCGTAGGATGTACCACCCAAGCCAACTCCCTCACCCAGACCACCTCCTCCACCTGGGGGCTCTCCCCTCATCTGGTAGGTATTGCCGCCGCCTTTGCAGTAGGTCTTGTCATACTGGGCGGCATCCGTTCCATCGGCAATATCTGCATGAAAATTGTGCCGGTTCTGGGGATTCTTTATATCGGCAGCTGTCTGCTCCTGCTTTTTCTTAATCAGGATGTCCTTGGCAAGTCCATCCTCGTCATTCTGGAACACGCACTGATGCCCAAAGCCGTGCTGGGAGGCATCGCCGGCTATTCCTTAAAGCAGGCGGCACGGTACGGCATTGCCAGAGGGCTGTTTACCAACGAAGCAGGCATCGGCACCTCCGCCATTCCTGCCGCCGCCTCCGGCACGGAAAGTCCTTCCAGACAGGCCTATATATCTATGACCGCTGTTTTCTGGGATACCGTCGTTATGTGCCTTTTGTCCGGTCTGGTCATCGTTGCCAATATGCTGAAGCATCCGGAATCCCTGTACGGCATCAATGAAACAGGCCTTGCCGATGCCGCCTTCGCTTATCTTCCTTTGGGCGGCAACCAGTTTCTCTCCGCAGCCCTCGCTGCCTTTGCCGTTACTACCCTCATCGGCTGGTCCTACTTCGGAGAAAAAGCCTTTGCTTTTCTATGGGGCGATAAGAACATCGGCGTATATAAGCTCATCTACATTGTTATGATTTATGTAGGCGCTGTAATTCCTTTGGATGTAGTATGGGAATGCACCGATTTTATTAATGCTTTGATGATATTTCCCAATGTGCTTGCTCTTTTCCGGCTTCAGGACAAAATCAAGTTACGCTAACCCCCATGCCGCCTCCC
>DNJW01000317.1 GCA_003488965.1 Lachnospiraceae bacterium
GGTCGGAAATTAAGCGCTTACTTTGCATCTTCCTATGCTTAACATCTTTCCTTGTTAATTTAGGGCTGACCGCCCAAAAGTATTCTTCCGGAATGTCCGGAACAAAATTAAAATCCCAACCCTTTTAGGGGCAGTAAAGTTTTAATTCTCCTTAAGAGTACCACAATATAATGTGGTTGTCAAATATATTATTTCTATATATTGTGTTTTTCGTGGATATAACAACAAGGTACAGAGCCAGAAATGGAAGCTGTGCCATTTCTGGCTCTGTCTTTCCTTACAGATACGGTTATTCTTCCATATCCTCCCCCTCTGTTTCATCCACCGGTATAATATCTACGGCCAGGCTGCGCCCGTTCCCGTCATCCCCGATCTCAAAGGTTACGCTCTGACCGGCGGTAAGCTTTTTAAAACCTTCCTACCGAATCTGGGAAAAGTGTGCAAAATAATCGCCCCCTTCCTCATCGGTAATAAAACCATATCCTTTGCGTGCGCTGAACCATTTCACCGTTCCGTTTACTCTTTTTTCCATAATCCTGATCTCCTTTTTATACTATTTTTTACTATGTGGCGATTCAGCCATAAGGCGAATCTAGTTTGTATACATTATTTCCTGACAATCACGCAGGGCGCCCGGATCCGTTTCATCCGCCTCTCCTTTTATGAAACGTTTTCTGCTGCAAAACGGCAGATAATCTTTGATAAAATCTTTTCTGTGATCAGACTGCCGGATTTTTCTTTTTCCTTCCAAATATGAGGATTCCGCCTGCCAGCAGCATTACGGCAAAACCAATGGCCCCATACTTCCATACACCAGAGCCTCCTGTCTGCGGGAGAAGGAACTGCGGTTCGTTGGTGATCTCATATAAGCAGTCATAGAAGAACCATTTATCCGTATATCCGGTATCTTCTTTTGCGCTTGTAAAGTCCACGTTTCCATATTGTTCCGCTTCCTCTTTCGTCATGGTAATAGGCAGTTTCACTGTGATCTTATCTTTTAACAGGGTCTGCCCGGATACGGTTTTCACCTCGGTAATCTCATAAGTGCCCTGATCCAGATTATCAAACGCGCTCTCACCATTTTTATCCGTTGTCAGGATCTTTGTCTCACCTTCTTTCAGCAGCCTGCTGTACGCATCTGCCAATGCCGTATCTTTCTGGGCAGCCTTTACAAATTTCAGTTCAAACTCAACACCAGCCAGTGGTTTTGCCCCTGTTTTGTCATATTTCTTAATACGGATTTTTCCCGGTGTCATATCATTGTGCAGCCTTTTCACCGTTACCTTCTGCTTCTTTGTTACAAAGCCATGTACTGTGTCATCGATCTGGTATTGTGCCGGTGTTTTTACCTCCTGCATGGTAACATAGCCGCCCACGGGAAGAATAACTTTTTTAGAGGAAGGATCCGTATAGAAGGAATCGCTCTTCATGGATGCGTCTTTATCATACAGGTGTTCCTGATCCATATAAATCTTTCCATGTTCATCCGATACCAGATACCAGGTCTTTTTGAGCCTTGCTGCATTTGCAGAGGAATCGTCATAATAACAAACCTTGAATACAACGCCCTGTACAGGATTTCCATACATGGAAAGCTTTTCTACCAGGGCATCCAGCTCTGTGAAATCGTACGGTTCACTATAACCCTCTGTAAAGGACGCCGTTTTCAGCTTCAATGCGTCTGCAGGCATGGAAACAGTTACCGGCACAGGGTCTGTTACAAGTTGGTGCCCCTTTGGTGCCGTCAGTTCTTTGACATAATACACCGCAGAGCCTGATCCTGCTTTCAGATAATACGTCGGGGTTTTTCCGGCATCATCTGTCCGAAATACGTTGTCCGCTACCTTTACCGTCAGTTTTTCATCAGAATAAAGCTGTACGCGCTGTGTACACGCCTGGTCGGAAAATACACCGAAGGTAGCTCCCGAAAGGCTATAAGAATCCAGCTCCAATACCTCAGAGCTTGCTTTTGATGCTTTTTCCACCGTCAGCTTCCAATAACGCATTTTGTCAACAGAGGTCGGGATATTTCCCTTTACAGCAAGTTTGCGTATCGTATAAGCTCCGGCAGCGTCTTTCTGTGCCGCCAGTTCGACCGTATAGGTATTCGGGTCTATATCATAAATATCCGAAGGTGGCATGATCTCCGTCATACGCACAAAACCAAAGGGCAGCATAGCTGTTGTCTTGCTGGTGTTTTCAATGATCGCATCACTCTTATAATTTTTTCCGTTAAAGGAAAATGACGGTACATAGTGTGCATGGTCATAGGACAGGACTCCGTTTGCATCTGTCTTAAAATACCAAGTCCTTATCGGAGAAAATGTATCTGCGCTCGCTTCGATGCTGTATTCAACCTTATAGATCGCCCCTTCTACCGGTAAGCCGGAATCATCGGTCTTTGTCAGGAGCTTCCCGTTAAAATACATCGGGTAATTGTAGATCCAGTTATTTGATGCCATAGATGCATAATCTGCATTGTTTACCTTCTCATGAAGTTTTACCACACCACTGTCAGACTCCGTAATGACTACCGGGCCATAAATATCCATATTCTGCGCACACCCTGTAATCCGCCTTGTCTCCACAACGTAATAGGTTCCGGGGTCCAGAATATCGGAATCTCCGTAAACGGTATCCTCTTCTTTCTCATTTAAGACGATCGTACCGGCTGGGGTTACCGTTGTATCAATGATTTTTGTGGTCGTGTTATAAGCAGATGCTGGATAAATCGCAAAGGTTGTTCTCAGATAGCCGTATTTATTCGGGTTGATGTCCATAAACTCAGGATATGCAAAGCGCTTATACACTCTTAGCCTTGCTCCGTTGGTGAGGGATGAGTATGTCTTTGATCCGTAGAAGCCCTGATAGTTTCCGTGGCTGTCGCTGCCCGGATGCAGGCTGCAGGTAATCCTCAGCCGGTAATCATCCCCATTTTTCTGGATGTAGCACTGGAACGTCGCATTATAAGAGCTGTTGGGCCAGAGACCGAGGTAATCATGTCCGCTGGAACAGCTGATATTGGAATTTGTCAAGTCCTTGGAATCAATATCATATCCTTTTTCCGTGATCCACGCATCTATTGTGTCGCGTTTCTCAGAAACCTGCGCAGTACCAGTATTGCAGCCGCCCACTCTTCCCGACACCCAGGAATTATTCGTGGTATTTGCCGCGCCGGTCGTGACACGGCCGCTGATATTCTTACTCTCCACAGTCGTCCAGGACGCTGCGATCTCCATATATTCCTCGTCGTCTTCATCTATTTTACCGAGAACGGTATCTTCCAGATGTTCCATATCAGCATCTGACAGTTGGTCCACGGCAAACTCTTCAATATTAAATCTATCGCCGTCTGCCCATCCTCCGCCTGTGAAAATTTTTGCCGCTTCATATCCCGGACGGTACATGGACAGTATCACGGCTTCCGTCAATCCTTCCGGAGCTGAAACAGTCAGGTCCTTTGTGCCATCTTCACGATCTGTCAGTTTACAGAGATCACCGGTTACCTGCTCAGAGGATGAGGAAAACGCTACTTCGTAATCCGGATCAATGCAGGTGATAGTAACTATATCATCCGGAGACTCCAGTTTTACCAGATCCCCATAACCGCTGTAATGGCTGTCCGCATTCTTTCGGAACATGAGTGTTGATTCTGAGGAAGTCAGATAAATGCCCGGCTCAAGGCTGTCTCGTTCCACAACATTTACTTTACTGGCGACATACCAGGTATAATCCGGATAAAGGAAATAAGACATTTCATAGGTGACCGTATAAGTACCCGTCTTAGTCACATCAAAGCCACCGTCGTCTGCAAGGTTATTTACTTTAAATGTCTCCGGGTTGTAGTCTACCAAAAGGCCGTACACATCAAACGTTTCATCATCTTTCAAAACGGTATGCTCTCTTCCTGGCACAATGGTTCCCATGTACTCGGGGACAATGCCTCCATATCCTGCGTTTCTTTCCTGATTTACCGCTGACGGCATCAGTTTTTCCAACATGGAAGAGCCGTCTGTTGCAAGGCTTCGGTCATCGGTATATACAAAAGTGACGAACAGGTTCCACCTGTAATTTTCATCGTCTTTAAGGGAACAGCTATATTCCACTTGCATCTTCTCGCCATCTTTTCCGGTATTTTCCGGAATATCACTGACGCAGGTCACCGATACGTTTTCATCATCAAGATATGGATTATATGCGGTAAAATCATATTCCGTATCTCTGGTCCAGATTTTATGCGTCAGTGAAAGGGAAGAACCCTTTCCCGGATACCTTCCTTCTTCCTCCCTATTAAGTCAAGTCTT
>DNJW01000139.1 GCA_003488965.1 Lachnospiraceae bacterium
AATAAAGACGCCGCCAAATAAAGCAACGTCTATTTTAATATTTTTTATTGTCAAAAACATTTTATAATTTCAAACATGATAGAAAGAGGTGATTAATATTAGCCAGAAAGAATTAAGAGAATTGTATAATGAGTATTTGGAAAAAGGGAAGCAGATGTATGTTGCGAAGGTGACAGGTATTGATGGAAGTATACTTTCAAAATTCAAGACAGGAAAATTTGATCTGTATCCCCATTTATTTGAGAAATTGGAAGCATATCTTACCAGTAATGCACATTAACCAAATTAACCGTAAACCCCAAAGTAACTATAAACACATATACAAAATTCAATTAAATCTAAAATATTCATAAGCGGCAAAATAATCTAAGCTGCAAAAACCAATTAAACAAGACAACTAAATAATGAAAAACTGAATAGAGAATTAAGAAATACGGAGGAAGCAACTACGGAGAGTAAACAAGCAAACAGCAAAGAAATTGGCATGGACGTTATCTATAGGACATTGCCAAACCTGAAAGACGATCATCAGAATATAATTTCGGTTAATTATAAACTATCCGATTTGCACTATTGGATGAACCACGAAGAGGAATTCAAGGAATATTTACAAAGCCTGCTTGATGGGGCAAATACAAATATCCGGGCAATAAATGCTTTAATAGAGCTTTATAACGGGGTGACGATAGAAAGCAGGGATGAGAAAAACCATATCGTCAAAGGTGTGGGGATATTATACGATGCTTTGCCGGAAGAATCGAAACAAAAGGTTTGCCAGGATTTATTGGGCAGGAGGAAATTTTTTGAGGATGCATATAGGCTTATTATGGATACTTTTAAAGATGCAGCCGGGGAAAAGGAAGATGCGGTGCAGGAGTAGGGAAATATTAAACATATAAAAAGAAAATATGTTCGGTTTTTCTGTTGCGAGAATATGGAAGGGGTGGTATAATTGTAGATAAATAAGCAGGAAATTGGGGGACTGGGATATGGCTAAAGTGGTATGTGAATCGTGCGGTACATCGTTTTTATATAATGCAGTCAAGGATATGGAAATTTGTCCTGTCTGTGGAAAGCCGCTGTGGGCGGATAAAGAAGACCATGCTGCTGATGGTGTTGTCGTTATAGAAGAAAATGACGAATTGGAAAATGGCTTGATGTATTTTGATCAGATAATGATTTTTGAGAGGAAACCGGAATATAACAATGTTTGTGTTTATTGTGGCGAATGTGGAAACGACAACTCTCTAGAGGTAGATAAGTTTGATAAACTTGTGGATAAAGAATACGTTATCTTAAAAGAAGATATTACAGTTAAATGCAGAGGCTGTGGAAAAGAGCATAAACCGAGAAAAATTTTATATAAAAGAAAAGATAGTTATGCGCCTCCACTTCCGCGATGCCCGCTTTGCAACTCTGCTATGTTAAAGAAAATCAAGACAAGTTCCAAGGTTTTAGCAGCAGCAACGGTTGGCGTATTTGCATTACCGTATAACAGCAAAACTTATGAGTGTAAAGATTGTGGGCATAGGTTTTAAAAACTAAATAATTATAGAACAAAAAATGAAGGACATTCCGTTGTGGGATGTCTTTTTGAATGTAAAAAAGGAGAATAACTTAATGAGCGACAATTCATTTAACATTAAACTGCAGGCAGTGCTTGACAAAATAAAGTCCATTGCCAATATCAAGGCAGATATCAAAGCGGTTGAAAGTAAACTTCCTAAAATAAAGCTCCAAGGCACATTAAACAAGACAGCCGTGAAAAAGGAGCTGGATACAAAATTAAAAACGGTCAAGCCTAAAGTGAAAATAGATGCCGATACCACACAGGCGGAAAAGAAAATTAAAAAGATCGGGAAGCAAAAAACAGATACAACTATTACCCCGAAGGTAGACAATACACAGGCGGTATCCAGCTTGAAGCAGGCACAGAAGGAAACAAAGACACTCTGGGAAAGGTTTACAGGCGGAATAGCGGGAATTAACCTTATTCAAATCGGGGTACAAAAAGTAGTACAAGCAATCCACCAGGCTATAGCTGGGATCAAAGAGCTAGACGCAATTAAGACAAATATTCAGATGGTATCGAATACTTCTGATTCAGGCGTGAACGCTATGATGTCATCCTATAACGCCATGGCAAAGGAACTAAGTTCCACAACAAAGAATGTTGCAGAGGCGGCGAATGAATTTTTGCGAATGGGTGAAAGTATTGAAAATACTAATGAGTTAATAAGAAGTTCACAAGTATTATCACAAGTTGGCATGATTGAAAGTTCCGAAGCAGCAAGCTATCTTGTTTCAAGTTTAAAGGGATATCAGGTGGCGGCAGAGGATTCCATGGATATTGTAAGTAAACTTACTTCCGTAGATATGGAAGCCGCTGTATCAGCTGGAGGTTTGGCTGAGGCATTATCTAAATGCTCAAATATAGCAAATAATTCAGGTGTTGCTATGGATCGGCTGGTTGGTTATACCGCAACAGTGGGCGAAACTACTCAGAAGAGTATGTCAGAGGTTGGTAATTCGTTTCAGGCGCTATTAAGCCGTATGAATAATATCAAAATAGGCAGGTTTATTGATGATGAAACAGGAGAGTCATTATCCGATACGGAAGCGGTTTTAAATAAACTTGGGATTCAGCTTCGTGATACAGAGGATAGTTATCGTAGTTTTGATGCCGTGCTTGATGATATTGGTAGTCGTTGGAAAGATTTTACTAAGGTGGAACAAAATGCAATTTCAGTGGCGATTGCGGGCACAAGGCAGAGAGAAAACTTTGAAGCCCTTATGAATAATTACGGGAATGCGTTGAGATATGCGGAAACGGCGGCGAACAGCGCGGGGAGTGCTTTAGAACGGTACGGCGTATATCAGGATTCTATTCAGGCAAAAACGAATGAACTAACTGCAGCTATTGAGTCATTATCAACGAATGTAATTTCAGAAGAATTATATGGCGGTATTATTGAAGCAACAACAGGGCTGGTGGAATTTATTGACAAGACAAGCCTTTTAAAGGGGACACTTGCCGGACTTGTTACTATGGGGGCATCAAAGGCTATTGTTTCTATTGGCACAGGATTTATTACAGCGGCTAAAAGTACGGCACGGCTTTCGGCGGCTATGGCGTTGTTTGATAATGGGAGAAGTGTAGCGAATTTAAAAGCTATTGGTGCCGCATGTAAAGGGTTATCAGATCAGCAATTAAAGTTGGTATTATCTACTAAGGGATTAGAGTATGAAGACAGAGCATTGATTTTAGCTGGTATGGGTGTTGCAGAATCAGAGCAACAGCAAACACTTACAACCCTTGGGTTTGCCAGTGCGGAGAATGCAGCAACGGCATCCACATTTTCATTTAAAGGTACGCTGAATGCTTTAAAAACTGCCATACTTACTAATCCGATTGGAACTCTTGCAACAGCAGTATCAGCAGCAACTATAGCATTTTCTGTATTTAAACAGCATCAGGAAGACCTCCGACAGACAACCCAGGAAGCCGCCAATTCTTATAAGGAATCAGCTTCATCCATAGAGGACTATGCTTCCAGATATGAAGAACTGTATAAAGCTCTTATCGCTGCAAAAGGCAATGAGGAAGAAACATACGAAATTAAGCAACAGCTTCTTGCTCTTCAGACAGAACTGAACGATAAATTTGGCGAAGAGTGTGGGGCAATCAATCTTGTAACTGATGCTTATAAAGACCAGACAGAAGCAATCAAGGCATTAAACAAGGAAACTGCCCAGACATTCCTCAATGAAAATAAAGCCGGGATTGACAAGGCAGAAAAAGAAATGACAAAAGACCGCCATTACAACCTCAGCCTGACTGGGATTTCCGCATATACGGATGAGGGGGCTGCATTAAAGGAAATTGCGGAGAAGTATAAGGAACAAGGTGTTACCTTACTGGATGAGACATATGGGAGTGGCTCCATGTTCTCTGTCCATCTGAATGCGGACGCTCAGTCAGCCTATGACACCATCAATGCGTTTGAAAATGACTTAAGGGACAAGGCGAAAGAACTCGGCAATGAGCATATGTTTGACGGTGTGCTGGATATTTCCTCCAATTCTTTGAACCAGGCTAAGAAAACGATTGATAAATACGGGGATATATTTAAACAGGCTCTTACAGCAGAAATTGCGTCTGATGATGATGGATTATCAGATACATACAGTGAAGCGTTAAAAGCAGTAGAAGACTATAACGAAGCCGTATTAAGGTCAGAAAATATCTACGGTGATGAAAATGTAGTGAAAGCAAAAGAAAACCTGGATATGGTCAGAAGTTCCATCGAAGAAAATGAAGAGGAATGGGGCAGATATGCCGCACTGGTCGATGAGGTATTCAGTCAGGCAGACACAAGGCTCCTGGAATTCAATGAAGCGATGAAGAACGATGCCGGATTGCAGAATCTTGCTAATGATTTAAAAGGGCTTAGCTACCTGGATTTGAAAGCCTTTGACGATACTGGTGACAATGCTTCTTTTGAAAAATTAAAAGAATCGGCAGAGGAATACAACGTCAGTGTGGATGATCTGATAGATTCCTTAGTACGTCTGGGATATGTACAGGGTGAGATTCTTTCAGGAGCATCCGATGCAGAAGAACCGCAGTGGGACTTTTCCGAAACCATTACCCAATTAGACGGACTCAAAGACAAATTCAACGTCTTAGACCAGACATACGCAAAACTCTTTGACGCAGACACCGAAATAGGGTTTGAAGATTTATCATCTATCAATGAGGCATTCAAGGATATGGACGGCATTGACAGCTTCATCCAGCGTCTTCAGGAAGCCGGTCAGGATACAGAAGCGGTAACAGAGGTCATGCAGGATTTAATAGCTGCCTATCTTGACTATTCCGGCATCCTTAACAATGTAACGGAAGAAAATTCCGCACTCATTGAACAGTTCCTTACGGAGATGGGGATTGAGAATGCCCATGAGATTGTGCTTGCGCAGTTATCGGGACAGACGGAAGCACTTGCATTGCAGAAACAGTTCCTGACAGAAAAAGGATATGAATTAATTGATGCTACACTGGAAGAGACTGTACAGTTCCTGAATGAAGCAGATGCATCCGATGAAGCGAAAGCATCCATTGCCCAGCTTGCACTTGCAAAACTGGATGCCAACAATACCGTGATTGATACCTCTGCCGATATTGCAAATGTGGTTGCGCTTGCAAACGCAGCCGGTGCATCGGCAGCAGCAGTCGCAAAATTCAAAAATGCTATGGCAGTAATAGAGGATGCCAAGACAAAGCCCGTAAACGGCGTGGGCGGGCTGAAACAGCTTGACTATGCAAAATCGCTGAAGGACTCCGTGGAAAGCAGTACCTATGACTGGGAGTTCCAGAAACTGGATGCAAGGGATTTCCAGGTAAATGCGGCACCAAAATATACCCCCAAATATTCCGGCGGCTCATCCACGAAGAAAGCAGTGGGGGATGCCGCAAAGGATGCGGAAAAGGCAGCAGAAAAAGCCGCAAAGGCAGTGGAGAACCAGTTTGAGGAAATGGTAGATTTCTTTGAACGCAGAAACGATGTACTAAACGATACCCTCTCCCTCCTGAAAACCAACCTTGACAACGTAACCGGCTCATTCGCCAAGAATAATCTGATTGATGCACAGCTGGGGGTAACAGAGGAAAAATTCAAGAATTATTCCGATGCCCTAAATATGTACACTGAAAAGGCGAACGAAGCACTGTCCAAACTTCCCTCCGACATAGCCGCCAAGATAAAGGACGGCGCTGTTGACCTTACCACATTTGTAGGTGATGGCAACAAAGAAGTAGTGGAAGCAATTAAGGACTATGAACAGTGGGCTGACAAGGTGGCAGACTGCAAGCAGGAATTAGCGGAATTAAGGACAGCGATCCGTCAGCTTGAACTGGACAAGTTCAACAATATCATGGAGGAGTTCCAGAACCAGTTTGACCTGCATGAAGACGGGAAAGGCTTAATCTCCAAGCAGATTGATCTGTTAAAGGAAGCCGGGCAGCTGATTGGGGAATCCTTCTTCACTTCGCAGATTGACCAATCCAAGAAACAATTGGAATTATTAGAAGAAGAAAAAGCACAGTTAGCCGGGCAGATGAATTCTGCCATCGGTTCCGGAAGGGTACAGAAAGGAACCGATGAATGGCTTGAGATGGTCAATGCCCTTTCCGATGTGGAAGGGAATATCCTTGACTGCAAGAAAGCCATTGAAGAATTTGACAACGAACTATTACAGCTGCACTGGGATATATTCGATAGAATCCAGGGACAGTTTAAAGACCTCGATTCTGAATTATCCAATTTAGGGAAACTGTTTGATGATTTCAAAGTAACAGATAGCAACTTTAACTGGTCTAAAGAAGGGCTGGCACAATTAGGACTTCTCGCACAGCAGTATGAACTTGCACAGTACCAGGTACAGCAGTACAATGACGAAATCAGCCGGCTAAACAAGGACTACCTTGACGGAAGGTATTCTGCAACTGAATATGCTGACAGGTTATCAGAATTATCCTCTGCACAGTGGGATGCTGTAAATTCCTCTGAATCTATTAAGGACGCTATAATAGACCTTAATGAAGTTCGTATTAATGAGGAAATTGATGCAATTGAGAAGGAAATAGATGCATACCGGGAACTGATAGACGCACAGATTGATGCCCTGAAATCCGCAAAGGATTTGCATGACTACCAGCAATTAATTGCAGAAAAGACAAAATCTGTGACAGACTTAGAGCGTCAGATAGCCGCCATGGCGAATGATGACAGTGCCGCTACAGTCGCTAAAAGGAAACAGCTTGAGGAACAGCTTGCACAGGCGAGGAAAGACCTTGAAGAAGCAGAATATGATCACTCGATCGAAACGCAGGAAGAAGCCCTAAATAAACAGTATGAGCAGTATGAAGAGGGACGCAACGCCGAAATCGAAGCACTCAGGGCTTCCCTTGAGGAACGCGAACAGATGATTGCGGAATCCTTTGAAGCAGTAAAGCAGAATGCGGACATTGTTGGTCAGGAAATCGCTGCCATCGCAACAGAGCATGGAATCACTGTCTCCAATGCCATTATCACATCATGGCAGAACGGTGAAATGGCGGTTGCCAGCTACGGTGCGGTTCTTTCCGAACAGACCAGTGCATTTATCGGAAACCTGATGGGTGTGGAATATGAAGTATATAACCTTCAAGCACAGGCAAACGAAACCGCGAATACCCTTGCATGGATGTTCTCCACCCGTGCGGATACGCTTGTATCAGAACTGGCTTCCTCCTATTACAGCGAACAGAACCTTAATTCCATGACGCAGGCACTGCGCGACAGCCTTGTAAGGACTCTGGAGGGCGGCTACAACATCAGCAGCATTACCAGCGCGCTGGACAGCATTGCGGGGCATTTAAACGGCGTGGCTTCTGCAGCCAACAGTGCGGCGAATGCAATATCTTCCGTAGGTGCTGCACAGTCCAGGATTGGAAGCGGCTCAAGTTCCAGTTCTGGAAATAGAATTCTTTATAAACTTGATGGTGTAGCCGGCGGAACAATTACCTCCTACAATAAATCTGACCTTGAAAAACTTGCAAAATCCTACGGGAAAGGGAATGTTGTGCCTGCCTATGCATCCGGCACAAGGAATGCAAAGGGCGGATTAAGGGCAGTCAACGAGGAAGGTGCAGAACTTACCCTTCCCAAACTCCCGTCCGGAAACTACGCTATCGGCAACGAGGGCGACCAGATACTTACCAAGGAGCAGACGGACAACATATATGAATGGGCAAAGGTTTCTCCCGATGAGTTTGCAGACAGAGAAGACAAGCCGCAACCAATGACCATGGAGGAATTTGCCGCAATGTACGGTGTAAAGCCCATTGATTTCAGTAAGCTTGTGTCAAACACCATGTATGATATACCAAGCCAGATAAAGAACCCGGATATGAATCCACAGACAGTAAACAATAATAACAATGTCAACGTGCATTATGACAGTCTCGTACAGATCAATGGCGATGTAAATGACGCTGACCGTATCGTAAATAAAATGGAGAATGTTGCTAAGAAAGCTATTGAGAAAAGCTGGCATGATTTTGAAATGACTAGGAAGTATGGGATTTATTAATTTGGCGAGATAAAGAATGTAAAATAATATGCCGCGCCCTGGAATATGGGTGCGGCTATTATAGATGAAAGCAGACAGCAGAGGGACAGGAATGCAGCTAAACAGAAACGACATAATAAAAGACGGAAGAAATATATATGGGGTATTCTGCATATTAGGCAGCGTCATATATGTGAAGCCGGTTCCTGATGTAAACGGTACCCCCGTTTATGGACTGGGAGAGGTATTAAAATATTACCGCAAGATAGAAGTCATGGGGAAATAGGAATGTGGCGGTTTAAAAACCATTTATAAAATATGATACTGAAATGCAACTGCAAACAAAATGCCGATGCGGACATGGTTGTCAAAAGCGGCAACCCATGTCCCATATATTGAATAGATAATAAATAGTGAGAAAATTGAATACTGATATGATTTTAGGGTGCTGCAGTTGTGGAAGTACCCTTTTGAATAAATTTTATATGAATTGGAGCGTGATTCATTATAGCAAATACAGTAGCAGAATTGGACAGGTTACAATATGCACAGAATAGCGATATATTGCGGTTTATTATAGATAGTGGTATGATTAATATCAACGATGTACAGAATAGCATGGAAGCTATGAAGAGAAAAGAGATATTAGAAAAGCATCCGTATAAAATATGGAAGGGAAAGGATGGTAAGTGGTATACATATCTGCCAGATGATAAAAAGGGAAGAGTGCTAAAGAAGAAATCCACAAGAGAAGCGATTGAAAAAGATGTTATTGCATATCTTAAAACAGAGTTGGAGAATCCCACCATAACAGAAGTGTTCAACGAATGGAACGATCGGCGATTAGAACTTAAAAAAATATCCAGTGCTACACATTTGAGAAATAAGCAGTTGTATAATAGGCACTACGAAGAATTTGGAAAGCATAGGATAAAAAACATAACAACGCGTGAAGTATGTGATTTTCTTGAAGAACAGATACCAAAGTTCCAATTGTCTGCAAAAGGGTTTTCCAATTTGAAAACGTTGACAAAAGGCTTCCTTAAAAGGGCAAAGCGGTTAGAACTAATTGATTTCAGAATCGAAGAAATACTTGCAGAGATAGATTATTCAGAAATTGAATTTAATAAAAACAGGAAACCAGAATCTTTACAGGTATTTACTGATTCCGAGATGGACAGAATTTTTGAATATGCCAGATACAACATGGACATTGAAAATCTTGGCATAATTCTTATGTTTGTGACAGGAATGCGAGTGGGCGAGCTTGTGACACTGAAATGGGGAGATGTTGGGGATGGTGGTTCTTATGTGTCCATAAGGCGTACCGAAACAAGATATCGCGATAAAGAAAGCGGGAAGCTAACATATTCTGTCAAAGACAGTCCTAAAACAGAAGCGGGAATAAGAGATGTAGTAATTCCAAAAGATTATCTCTGGGTGCTTGCCAGAATGAAAAGAATAAATCCATTTACTGAATTTATTTTTGAAAAGAATGGAGAGAGGTTACACACAGAACAAATACGGAAAAGGCTATACCGCATATGCCGGAATATTGATATTAAACAAAGAGGAACACATGCTATACGAAAAACTTACGGAAGCATATTGTTGGATAATAATATTGATCAGAAATTGATTATCGGACAAATGGGGCATACTGATATTGCAACAACAGAAACTTTTTATCATAAAAACCGTAGGACTAATGAAGAAAAGTCTGATATATTGAGTGGGATTCCACAGCTTAAAGTCTTGTGAAAAAGAGTAATCAGAAAATAATCAAAGGTAATCAAAGAAATTTTGGAGAAATGCCGTATTTACAAGGAAAAACTGGCATTTTGCCGCGGGTTCGAGTCCCGTCTCGCGCTCTTTTTAAAAGTGCGGAAACGTTGATAAATACAGCGTTTCCGTTTTTCTTTGTGTCTGCAAATTTGAAGACAGTTGAAGACAGCCTATAAAGCCTTTGATATGAGGTTATATGTCTCTGATTCTGTAAGCAGTAACAAAAACCACCCTTGCGGGCGGCTTTTCCTTATATATGTCTGCCATATCATGTCCCTTTCACAGTTATTGAGTATAAATAATTTCGAAGGACGGTTCCCCGTAAATAGAAATCAAATTCTCCATCTCTTCCCTGCTGCTTACATTTATTTCTACCGACGCCAAATTAGGCATGGTAAATAAAGGGTTCAAATCCTCAATGGTACATCCTGTCATGTTCAAATAAACAATATCTTCTCGTCCTTCCAGCGCTGAAATATTCTTGATTTCCGACCAGCGGATAAACAACCGTTCCACATGGGAAACATTCTTAAGGCACTCCAAATCTGTCTGGTTAGATGCCCCCATGCACAATTCCGATACATAGAGATTGTTCAGATATTGATAGGCATCGGAATTATTGCGGATATCAAGCCTTTCCATATATGTTAAATTGCTTATTGGGCTTCCGTCATAACTGCCTGTTTCACTAAGATTCAGAAGCTTAAGAGACGGCCATGTACTCACCGCCTGAATATCGTTTAAGTTGTTGCCCATGAAATTAACATCTATAAGAGTTTCCTTGTTTGCCAGAGGATCCATGGTTTCAATATCATTATCGCATAAAATCACCTTTTCCAGATTTTTTAGATTTTTTATCGGAGATATATCATGAATATGATTCGCACCTATTAATATTTTTTTAAGGTTCGGCATTTTTTTCAAATCGGACAATTCTGTTATCGGGCCAAACACCCTGTCTTCCCTTGCCACTGCATACCATTTTCCGCCTTCCGAATAATACTCATCCTCTGAGGCGTATACATTTTCCCTTTGTATACATATTTCCTCGACCTTATCCAAATCTTCATAAGTAATCATGCCATTGGGTTTATCCAGCTCTACCCGCACAGCCTTTTCAATGAGAGGTTCCTGAAAGATGACTTCTTCTTCCTGAAGAAACGCCTTTCGGACTGTTACCCCTGCTGCCACCGCAGCTGCAACGGCTGCAAAGAACAGCAAAAAGGCAATCATAATTTTCCGCATATGCAATGCGTATTTTCTTGTTGCTTTGTTTAGGGCGCTAATTAACCCGCTATCGTTGCGGTAACGCTGATTCGGCGAAAATCTGCAGCACTTAGCAGCTACCTTTTCCAGCTTGGTAGAAGGGTTTGCTATGGGTTCTACTTTTCCGGTAAGCATCCATGATAATACGATGCCAAAAGAATAAATATCAGAGCAGACGTCCGTTTGCATAAATCCGAACTGTTCCGGAGGGGCAAATCCTTCCGTTCCATAACAAAAAGTATCGGATGCAGCCTTATCTTTAGAAACGCGGCTTATGCCAAAATCAATCAGCGCAACACTGCCGTCCTCTTTGATAATAATATTGGAGGGCTTAATGTCCCGGTGGATAATAGGCGGCTTTGAATCATGAAGACTTTTCATGGTAGTTGCCAGTCCTATGGCTATATCTTCAATAAGCCCCGTTGTTATATGCGTATTTATCATGTATTCATCCAGCGGTATGCCTTCTATATATTCCCTGCAGATACATCTATATTCCTGGTTTTTGTATTCCCCCTCAAAAGAAGGCAGCACATTGCTTCCGATGTTTTTAAGCTCCTCAGCTTCTTTCTGGCTGAAAAAGAAGCTTTGCTTTGCATAGCATTTGGCTACTGCTTTTTTTCCCGTGTCTCTTTCTTTCATAAGCAAAGTTTCACAATCTTCTGTATGTTTCAGACATTTTAGTATTGTATATTTTTCTACCAATTCCCGAGGAAAATTTTTTTCGTAGCAATATTCATCATAATATGATTGAAATTCATCCTTAAA
>DNJW01000225.1 GCA_003488965.1 Lachnospiraceae bacterium
CGATTCGGATATGCCGGTGATGGCGAAGGCAGCGGAAGTTTTGGATGAGTTGGGAGTTTCTTATGAGATGAGAATTATTTCTGCCCATAGGGAGCCGGATGTATTTTTCGAGTATGCGAAGACCGCAGAGGAAAAGGGATTTAAGGTGATTATTGCGGGGGCCGGTATGGCTGCCCATCTGCCGGGGATGTGCGCGGCAATTTTTCCGATGCCTGTAATCGGCATACCGATGCATACTACTTCTTTAGGCGGAAGAGATTCCCTTTATTCGATTGTACAGATGCCGTCAGGGATTCCGGTGGCTACAGTGGCTATTAACGGAGGAACCAATGCAGGGATTCTGGCAGCAAAGATTCTGGCTGTTTCCGATGGAGAGCTGCTTGGACGGGTAAAGGCTTATGCCGGATCCCTGAAAAAAAGCGTACAGGAAAAAGACGGAAAACTCAGGGAAACTGGCTATAAGAAGTATACAAAATAAAGCAGGAGAATTTATGGGAAGCAACGGAGGAAAAATTATGGATTATAAACAGGCCGGTGTAGATATTGAGGCAGGATATCAGTCAGTAGAATTAATGAAAAAATATGTAAAAGAAACCATGCGGCCGGAAGTGCTTGGAGGCTTAGGCGGTTTTTCAGGGGCATTTTCGCTGGCTGCTATGAAAGAGATGGAAAGACCTACTCTGGTGTCGGGCACTGACGGCGTGGGTACCAAACTGAAGCTGGCATTTTTGCTGGATAAACACGATACGGTAGGAATTGACTGTGTGGCAATGTGCGTAAACGATATTGCATGCGCGGGCGGCGAGCCTTTATTTTTCCTTGATTACATAGCATGCGGAAAAAATTATCCGGAGAAGATTGCAACGATAGTAAAAGGGGTGGCGGAAGGATGCAGGCAGTCCGGCGCGGCTCTGATTGGCGGAGAGACTGCGGAAATGCCGGGATTTTATCCGGAGAGTGAATATGATCTGGCGGGCTTTGCAGTAGGCGTGGTAGATGAGAAGGATTTGATTACTGGAAAGGGCATAAATCCGGGCGATGTGCTGGTTGGAATTGCATCTTCCGGCGTCCACAGCAATGGTTTTTCCTTGGTAAGAAAAATATTTGATATGACAAGGGAAGGCTTGGATACTTATTATGATGAATTAGGGAAAACGTTGGGTGAGGCATTGCTTGCACCCACCAAGATATATGTCAAGGCGTTAAAAGAAATAAAAGCGGCCGGCATTACGGTAAAAGGATGCAGCCACATTACGGGAGGCGGTTTTTACGAGAATATCCCAAGGATGCTGCCGGAAGGAGTATGTGCCCGGATAAGAAAGGACAGCTATGAGATACCTGCGATTTTCCGGCTTTTGCAGGAAAAGGGCGGGCTGGAAGAAAAAATGATGTATAATACGTATAATATGGGGATTGGAATGGTGCTTGCCTTTGAAAAGGGGCAGGAAAATGCGGCTATGGAGGCCATCCGTGCCGCCGGCGAGGTGCCTTATCTTATAGGATATGCGGAGGCCGGGGAGAAAGGGGTTGTCCTATGCTGAGAGCCGTAGTATGTGTATCCGGCGGAGGAACAAATCTGCAGGCAATTATAGATGGCATAAAGAACGGCAGAATAGGCAATACAGAAATTGTTCGGGTTATCAGTAATAATAAAAATGCCTATGCCTTAAAAAGGGCAGAAGAAAACCATATTCCGTCCGTCTGCATATCTCCTAAAGACTATGCGGACCGCGGGGAATTTAATCGGGCATTTTTGGAAGCGGTGCAAAAAGCATCGCCGGATCTTATCGTGCTGGCAGGATTTCTTGTGGTGATACCGGAAGAAATAATTGCGGAATATAGAAATAGAATTATTAATATACATCCATCCCTGATTCCGTCTTTCTGTGGCACAGGATATTATGGGTTAAAGGTACATGAGAGGGTGTTGGAGAGGGGAGTAAAGATTACAGGGGCAACTGTACATTTTGTAGATGAAGGTACGGATACCGGACCGATTATTCTGCAGAAACCGGTAGAGGTGAAGGAAGACGATACGCCGGAAATTTTACAGAAACGTGTGATGGAACAGGCGGAGTGGATTATTTTGCCGGAAGCCATCAATGCGATAGCAGAGGGGCGGGTAGAAGTAAAGAATGGCAAATGTAGAATTCGAAAGGACGGAAAGGACAGGGATAACGGATGAAGGTATTGATTGTTGGAAGCGGAGGGAGAGAGCATGCGATTGCAGCAAGCGTGGCAAAAAGCCCAAAGGTAGATAAGATTTATTGTGCGCCGGGCAATGCAGGCATAGAAGGTCTGGCGGAATGTATCCCGGTGGGAGCTATGGAATTTAACAAAATTACTGCTTTCGCAAAAGAAAAAGATATTGATTTGACAATTGTGGGGATGGATGACCCTTTGGTAGGCGGACTTGTAGACCAACTGGAGTCGGCGGGGCTCCGTGCTTTTGGACCGAGGAAGAATGCGGCCATACTGGAAGGCAGCAAGGCATTTTCCAAGGATTTGATGAAAAAATATCACATTCCTACAGCGGAATATGAGACCTTTGATGACCCGAAGGCAGCGGAAGCGTATCTGGAAAATGCGGATTTTCCGGTAGTTTTGAAAGCGGACGGCCTTGCGCTCGGAAAAGGTGTGCTAATCTGTCAGGATTTGGAGGAAGCAAAAGAAGGCGTAAAATCCATTATGCTGGATAAAAAGTTTGGTTCTGCAGGAAATAAGATGGTCATTGAAGAATTTATGACCGGAAGGGAAGTATCGGTGCTGTCTTTTGTGGATGGAAAAACGATTAAAACCATGACCTCTGCCCAGGACCATAAACGTGCGCTGGATGGGGATGAGGGACCCAATACCGGCGGCATGGGAACTTTTTCTCCCAGCCCGTTTTATACGGAGGAAGTGGATGAATTCTGCAAGAAATACATATATCAGCCTACGGTGGATGCTATGGCAGCGGAAGGAAGGGAGTTTAAGGGAGTAATCTTCTTCGGGCTGATGCTGACAAAGAATGGACCGAAAGTACTGGAGTACAATGCCAGATTCGGCGACCCGGAAGCACAGGTAGTTCTTCCGAGAATGAAAAATGATATTATAGATGTGGTACAGGCATGCATTGACGGAAAGCTGGATGAAATTGACCTGCAGTTTGAGGATAATGCTGCTGTCTGCGTGGTTCTTGCTTCAGAGGGATATCCGGTAAAATACGAAAAAGGTTATGTTATACGGGGGCTGGAGAATTTTGAAGGAAAAGAAGGCTATTACTGTTTCCATGCGGGAACAAAGAAAACGGAGGAAGGAATTGTTACAAACGGAGGGAGAGTATTAGGCATTACTGCCAAAGGCAGAGACTTGAAGGAGGCAAGGTCAAATGCTTATCAGGCAACGCAATGGGTTGCATTTGAAAATAAGTATATGCGAAATGATATAGGAAAAGCAATTGAGGAGGTATAGTACTATGGCTATGGATGCGGCAAGAAGGGAAGCCCTAAAGATGGAGGCATTAGGCATTACCAACTATAACAGGCCGTATATATGCGAGAAATGCGGCGGTCTTATGATATTTAAGGGATGTGGGGAATATGAATGCGAAGACTGTGCTTTGAAGGGTTATGACGATTATGGAAAGGTACGTAATTATATCGAGGGCCATGCCGGTGCGAATTCGGCGGAAATTGAAGCCAATACCGGTGTGAGCCAGAAATCCATCCGGCAGATGCTAAAGGAATCCAAACTGGAGATTGCGGCTGATTCCGTAGCATTTATGCGGTGTGAAATGTGCGGGGCCGATATCCGTTCCGGAAGATTCTGTCAAAAATGCGAAGTGACTTATCATAGAGAGAAAGAAAAGCAGATGCGGGAAAGAATAAAAGGGTTCGGGCTTGAAAACGAAGAAGAAAGAAGGGAACGCCAGAAAGGTGAAAAGAGGTTCCTTCGTGAGAAATAAAAGGTTACTTTCCTAAAAATACGGTTTAGAGAGGAAATACAGATGAGGATAACATTAGGAAGAAAATTGATTACCATTATATCAGGCTTTGTTCTGGCTGCCGTTGTTTTCACCGGTACGCCTGCAGTGGGCAGGGCATATCAGCCGACGGTAGGAATTGTGTCGGCTGCTGCAGCAAAGGTGAGGAAGGAGCCGAGTACTTCCAGCGATGTGGTAGGAAGCATTTTAAAGGGCAGCAGCGTTACCGTTACGGACGAGGTTACAGACAGTGCAGGGACAATGTGGTATAAAGTAACCTTGGAGAACAGCACGGGATATATCCGTTCTGATTTGCTTATTAAGGCAACGGTATCAACGCCGAATACACAGACAGTATCACTGGCATCAAACAACAGCAAGCCTGCGGCTACTTCGGTAAAACAGATTGCGGAAACCAAGGCTTATGTAAATTATAAAAGTGTTGTCGTGCGTCAGGGAGCTTCCAAGGAGCATGAAGTCATGGGTTCGGTGACGGAAAATACGCCTGTTATTATTACCGGAGAGGCAAATGCAAATGACGGAAGGAAATGGTACCAGATACGGTATACCAATCAGTCAGGGCGTGAAGTGGTCGGTTTTGTCAGATCCGATCTGCTGACGATAGGTGATCCTCCTGCGGCGGCAGCACCGGCGGAAACCCAAGAGCCTGCCCCGGCAGAGGGAGAAGAAGCAGGAGGAGAAGAAAACGGTGAAGCGCCGGAGGGAGAAGAGGCTCCGGCAGAAGGAGATGCGGAAGGGGAAGGAGAAGCCCCGGCAGAACCGGAACCGGCTCCGGAACCCGAAACAAAACCGGATTATGAAATGGTATATACCCAGAATGACGAGGGCGTGGAGGAATGGTTCTTATACGATAATATTAACGGGACAAGACAAGCTTTGTCTAATCTGCAGGCAGCTGCAGAAGCAGGGGCGAGCAAGGGAAGCGATGACAGCGAGCAGCTTTCGGTTCAAAAGATCATTATCATTGTCTTGGCAGCAGCAGCAGCCATCTTGGCAGTTATTGTTGTCTTGCTTATTTTCAAAATAAGGGATTTGAATGACGACGATTATGATGATGACGATGACGACGACGATGATGATGATGAAGACGACGATGATGAAGATACGGACGAAGGGGATGATGACGGCAGCGACGAGGAGGAGGAAAGCAAGCCGAAAAAGAAAAGATTCCGCAAGAGAACAATGGCGGATAATCTGGAAGCCGTTCATAGTGCCGGTTCCGCAAAAATAGCCCAGGAAAAGGAAAAAGGAAATATTACAATAAAGAATGTGGAATATATTCCTGAAGAAGAGCCTTTTGAGCCGGGAAAGGCTGTTATATCCAAGCCCCCGAAAAGGAAGGCAAAGAATTTCCTGATAGATGACGATGAGTTCGAGTTTGAGTTTTTGAATATGGACGACAGAAATTAGGGCGAAAAGAAGTTCTAATCGCTCGCAGCAAGGGCTGCTTCGTGAAGAACTTCTAATATAATAGGAAATTACGCCACAGCGTTGTGAGAAGCCAACAAGAATTT
>DNJW01000197.1 GCA_003488965.1 Lachnospiraceae bacterium
TCCTTTCGCCCAAAGTATTACGAAATTTTGGAACAATATAAAATATTATTTACATATAAAAAATTTAATGGTATGATAAAGCTAGTCTTAAAGGGTATTAGCATTAAGTGAGTAGGTATGGAGCGGTAGATATTGTTAAGCGAATTGCAGACAATATCACCGCTTTTTGGTTTTGGTAAGAAAAATGCGGGGGCATATGGAAAGGAAAAATAGTAGAAAAAGTTTGAGGAAAATATATATTGCAGCGACTTCAAACTTTGGGAATCAGACATCACAAATGCAGGGACTGCAGTCATCGGATTTGGATGCAGCGCAGTCTGGAGTGCTGCATTTACGGGAAAAGACGGACAAGAGTATTGATTCAGCTATGAAAAGAGACGGTAGGTTTTCCTATCAGCTGACTTTTTATCAGGGAATAGTGGGAGCAATGAACAGCAAAAAAATTTTTGATATCCTTATCCTATTCGTAAGAAAAGAAGATGCGGATGGATTAAAGACGGAGGAAATGCTCTGGCTGAAAAATACTTCCGCCAGAGTAATCTGTGTGTCGGAAGGAACAGGATTTTTAAAGGATGCTTTCAGGATAGGGGTATTCCGTTATGTGCTGAGGGAAAATATGGGGAGGGATTTGACGGAGGCTATAGGGGAGGTTCTGCAGGAAATAGAGCCGGTTCAAGGAATTCGTCTGACTATAGACGGCGAAGACAAGTGGGTGCCGTTTGAGGATATTTATTATATAGAGGCTTTTGGCGATGAAGCAATTATCTATAAAAAGGATACCTATTCTACAGTACGTAAAACGATGGACTATTTGCTGGAACAGCTGGGAAATGCTTTTTACAGATGCCACAAATCTTATATTGTAAATTTTGCCTATGTACAGAGAATAGATGACGACAGCGTTATTCTGAAAGACGCACGGAGTGTGCCGGTATCTGTAAGGCGCAGAGGCGGCCTGGTAAAGATATATCATAATTATGAAGAAGGAAAGCGGGGAAAAAATAATATTTTGTAACAATTTTTTCTTATATCATAAGCGTGAGTATGACGTTTGTCGGAAATCAGCTACGTTTAACTTGAAAACATAGACAAATCCCTTGGTTTGTTTATAATAATTAACATAATCTCCAGTTTTCAATATGTTCAGTCACAATTTCAGTCATAACAGAAAGCTAGATTTTGTATTTATTCTTAAAGCGCGAATTGGGAAGGTGTAATTCTTGGCAAGCAGGAATTGCACCTTTCCGATTTTTTCTGATAGGGTTCGGGTGTTAAAAGGTCTGCCAGGCGATGCTGCCGGACAGACCTTTTGGCACCCGGCCCCTGATAGGAAACTGTATGCGTCTAACAATTATGCGGTATGCTTTGCTTTATTCTGTATTTGTGATAAGATATAAAAAGAAAATCAGAAAAGGAATAAGATAATGAAGTGTATTGTATTAGCCGGGGGAAAGGGAGACCGTCTGTGGCCTTTGTCCAGGGAAAATTATCCGAAACAATTTATAAAGCTGCAGAAAAATCATTCCATGTTTCAGGAGACTATTAGCAGGAATCTTCCTTTTTGTGACGAATTTGTGGTGGTTACAAATAAGAAATATCATTTTATTGCGGAAAACCAGTTGAGCGTATTTCAGGGACTGACCCATAGCTATATTTTGGAGGAGATAGGGCGTAAAACGACAGCGGCAATTATTCTTGCATGCATGCAGTTTCCGCTGTCTGAGATTGTTTTGGTGGTGCCTACAGACCAGCTGGTAGAGGGGGAGGAATATAAGGATGCTGTCCTTCGGGGAAAGGAACTTAGCAAAGAGGGGTATTTGGTTACTTTCGGTATGGATATTGAGACCCCGGAGGAGCGTTTCGGCTATTTGCGCTGTAAAGGGGAAGACGTATTAAAATTTACGGAAAAACCGGACAAGGAAGAGGCGGCAGCATATCTGCGCAGCGGAGATTATCTGGTAAACAGCGGTATTTTTATGTTCCAGGTGGGAAACATGCTGCAGGAACTGAAAAAATATTCGCCAAGTCTTGAGCAGGCATGCCGGGGGGCTTATAAAAAGAGGTATCATGACAGAAACAGTATTGTGTACACGGAGAGCATTTTGTTACAGATACCGGCGGTGGCGATAGAAAAGTCGGTATTTGAGCATACAATGCGTGCCAAGGCCGTGCATTGCGGTTTCGGATGGAAGGACATCGGCAGTCTGGAGGATTTGAAGGCAACGGAATTGCAGCCTGCGGACAGCGGCAGGCAGATTGCTTACCATTGCAAGGAAACAGAGATTATTAACCAATGCGGACGCAGTACAGTGGTTGCCAACGGATTGGATGACATATTGATTGTGAATACGCAGGATGCCGTTTATATTGGAAAAAAAGGGGAATCGGGGGCACTGAAAAATATTGTTCAGGAAAATCCCCAGATGAGTACATTTGTAGAAAGCAACCGGGTGGTATACCGTGCCTGGGGAACTTATGAACTGTTAGTGGACGATCCTTCCTTCCGCGTAAAAAAGATACAGATTCATCCGGGAAAAACAATTTATGCCCATAGCCATAGATACCGCAGTGAGCATTGGTCTTTGATTTCCGGAACAGCCAGAATAGAATTGGATGGGACGGGCGGAACTTATGGCATGGGCGATGTGATAAATGTCGAGGAAAATATGGTGCATCAGGTTTCCAATATCGGTGTAATCCCGCTGCTGATTATTGAAGTATCGTCAGGGGAGAATGTGACGGAAGACGATATGATTCCGGCAGAAAGCAGGGATTTGACGGAAGCGGACTTAGGATACCAGATTGAGCCTTATGTAAAACTGCAGCCGGCCTTTAAAGATTATTTATGGGGCGGTACGCGGCTGAAAGAAGTATTCGGCAAAAAGTGCGAGTATGATATCATTGCGGAAAGCTGGGAACTGTCAGCCCATCCGGAAGGGCAGAGCACAGTGGCAAGCGGACGGCATAAGGGAATGCTTTTTGGGGAATATCTGGATAAGATAGGGAAGGAGAGCCTTGGATGGAAATGCCGTCCTTTAGCGGATTTCCCAATTTTAATAAAATTTATTGATGCCAAGGAACCGCTTTCTGTCCAGGTGCATCCGGATGATGAATATGCATTGGAAAAGGAAAATGAATACGGAAAAAATGAAATGTGGTATATTCTGGATGCAAAACCGGATGCGTTTATTTATTGCGGTTTCAGCAGGGAAGTCTCAAGAAGCGAGGTGGAAAAAAGAATACGGGAGAATACGGTGACGGAAATACTGAATAAGGTTCCTGTGAACCGGGGGGATGTCTACTTCATTCCGGCAGGAACGGTACATGCCATCGGCGGAGGATTGATGATATGCGAAATACAGCAAAGTTCTGCATGCACGTACCGTTTATATGATTATGGGCGGAAGGACCGTTTTGGAAATTATAGAGAACTGCATATAGAAAATGCGCTGGATGTTATGAACTGCAGTCCCTATGTGCCCCAGAAGTTCGAGACACCGGTGGAAAAAGGAGAGCAATACGAGTCCCGGCTCCTTTGCTGCTGTAAGTATTTTATTTCCGTTCTTTATTGTATTGAGGGGGAGATGGAACTGGTTTTTGAGGAGGAGTCATTTACTTCGGTTGTCTGTATTAACGGCACCGGTTCTCTTGGCTTAAAAGACGGGGAGACAGATGAAATGAGATTCCAAGCAGGCGACAGTATTTTTCTGCCGAAATCGGAGAAGATATACCGGATTGTTGGAAAGTGTGAAGTGATTGTGACTAGAATTTAGCGTGAGAAGAACTTCTAATCACTCACGGCAGAGGCCGTTTCGTGAAGAAGTTCTAAGTCTCAC
>DNJW01000072.1:0-6847 GCA_003488965.1 Lachnospiraceae bacterium
CGGTTCTTCGTCAATTTATGTCCTTCTGACAAAGGACTTTCCTATAAGGTAAACAAAGAATGCCCGTATTCCGGGCATTCTTTTTATACTAATTTATTTTTCCTTCCTCAGTCTCTCCACAAAACTTTTCAGCTTTCCAATCGCCACCTTTAAATTTTCCAGCGAATAAGCATAGGAAATTCTGACAAATCCTTCTCCACAGTCGCCAAATGCCGTTCCCGGCACTACCGCAACCTTTTCTTCCCTTAAAAACCTGTCCGCAAACTCATCGCTGGTCATTCCGAATTCCTTAATGCAGGGAAATACGTAAAAGGCTCCAAAAGGCTCAAAACACTCCAATCCCATTTCCTTGAACGCATACAGCAGATATCTTCTTCTCTGATTATATGCCTCCCTCATCTGCCTTACATCCTCATCGCCGTTTCTCAAAGCTTCCACCGCCGCATACTGGCTTGTTGTAGGTGCGCACATAATGGCAAACTGATGAATTTTCAGCATCTGTTCCATAATCACTCTTGGCCCGCAAGCGTATCCCAGTCTCCATCCGGTCATCGCATAGGCCTTGGAAAAACCATTAATCAGGATAGTACGCTCTTTCATTCCCGGAAGAGAAGCAATAGAAACATGCTTATCCTTATAAGTCAGTTCCGCATATATTTCATCCGAAATAACAAAAATATCCTTCTCAATAATTACCTTAGCAATCTCTTCCAAATCCTTTCTCTCCATAATGGCTCCTGTAGGATTGTTGGGAAAGGGCAGAATCAAAATCTTTGTTTTGTCCGTAATAGCATCTATCAGCTCCTGGGCTGTCAGCCGGAATTCATTTTCCGCTTTCAGCTCGATAATTACCGGCACTGCATTTGCCAGAATGGCACAAGGTTCATAAGAAACATAACTGGGCTGGGGAATCAGTACCTCTTCTCCCTCATTTACCATGGCACGGAGAGCAATATCAATGGCTTCCGATCCTCCTACCGTTACAAGCACCTCATGGTTGTAGTCATAAAAAATTCCTTGCGACCTTTTTATATAATTACATATTTCCACTTTCAAATCCTTCAGTCCCGCATTGGAGGTATAAAAAGTACGTCCTTTTTCCAACGAATAAATTCCTTCGTCTCTGATATGCCAAGGCGTATCGAAATCAGGCTCGCCCACGCCAAGCGAAATCGCATCCTCCATTTCGCTTACAATATCAAAAAATTTACGGATACCCGAAGGCTTGATATCTATCACTTTATCAGCTAATGGGTTTCTCATGGTGTAATCTTCTCTCTTTCATCTTCGTATTTTTTTGCAAGAATTGTTCCGTGGTCCTTGTATTTTTTCAGAATAAAATGAGTCGCCGTACTTAGCACGGTATCCAGCGCCGACAGCTTATCGGATACGAACGCCGACACTTCCTTTAAAGATTTCCCCTCCAATGTTACTAAAAGGTCATAGCCTCCGGAAATAAGATACACACTGTTCACTTCAGGATATTTATAAATCCTCTCCGCTATATTGTCAAACCCCTGCCCTCTCTGCGGAGTTACCCGTACCTCAATCAATGCCGTTACTTTTTCTATCGAAGTTTTCTCCCAGTCAATCATAGTATGATATCCGCAGATAATTCCTTCCTTCTCCATGGCTTCCATTTCGTTTACTATATCTGTTTCTTCCACGCCAAGGATAACCGCCAGTTCTTTCAAGTCGATACGGCTATTTCTTTCTATAATCGATAATATTTTCTCTCTCATAGTTCCTCCATTTCTATTGGCTTATTACTTTATAAAGCTCATCTGCTTTCGGCATTTCCAAAAAACGCCGCTCTTCATTATTCACAATAATTCTGTCATTGCCGTCTGTTGTTTTACCGATAACCGCAGCTTCTATATGCTCTTTTTCCAATTCCCTTACCAGGTCATATCCCTTTTCTGTCACCATCAGCAGACAGCCTTCCGATACCAGCTCATAAGGATTCAGTCCGAAAAATTCACATATCTCTATAGTTTCCTGCTTTACCGGAATCTTTTTTAAATCGATTTCCAGTCCAACGCCTGCTCCCGCTGCCATTTCCCACAAAGCACCGAATATGCCGCCTTCCGAGACACTGTACATAGCGCAAACGCCGGACTTAATGGCGGTGGCGGCCTCCGGAACCGCCGGCAAAAATCTGCCGAACCCCTTTGCTTCTTCCAAAAAACGGGAAGAATACTTTGTACGCAATTCTTCCTCCCGGTTATTTGCCAAAAAAACAGTCCCCTCCAAGCCAATCCACTTACTGGCCACAATATCCTGACCTGGCTTTATCCTTTCTAAGGATACTTTTTCCCCTTTTTCCCGCTTGCCGATTCCGGCCACCGTAATAACCGGGCTATTTACTATTCCCGTTACTTCCATAGTACATCCGGCCGCTTGAAACCCAAGCCGCCCGCATTCCGTTTCTATCTGTGCCGCCATCTCCTTCACATCTGTTTCTTCCGTTCCTTCCGGCAAAATTATGGAGACATTCACCGCCACAGGTTCTGCTCCTGCTGCTGCAAGAGCATTTACACTTCCATACAAAGCATATTTCGCCGTATCTTTTCCCGGCCAGTATCTGGTACATAAAGACACTGCCGTCATTTTATCCGGCTCAAACGACAGAACGGCACAGTTTCCCCCTCTCCCTGTGCCGGTAACTACTTCTTCTCTTTTCGTTTTTATCTGTTTTAACACGGAACGTTTCCATACGTTTTCCGGTAGTTTTCCCATTCTCATCTGTTTTCCTGCCGTTTCCTTAAACTGTTACTGTCTGATATTCCGGCATTTTCCCAGCATTTTTACAAAAGCTTATTCGGCAGGCGGCTGCTCTGCCGGGGCTTCTTCTGCCGGAGGCTGTTCCGCTGGGGACTGCTCTGCCGGAGGCTGTTCCGCTGGCGGCTGCTCCGCCGGAGGCTGTTCCGCTGGCGGCTGCTCCGCCGGAGGCTGTTCCACTGGCGCCTGGTCCGCCGGAATAGCAAACTGTGCCAGAGCCGCAGCTACATTTTTCACATGGTCAATATTATTGGTCGCCACTGCAGCCAGCATTTCATTGTATGCATTTACATCATTTGTAGAAAGCCCTACCGTTGCCGTCCTCGGCACCATTTTGTAACTGCTGCTGTTTATCTGTTCACGGCTTACTTCTACACCGTTTTCCTTCACAATTTTCCAAAGCTGCGCTTTATAGCCGATATGTGCAGACTGAGTTACCACCTGGCCGATAGGCATCGCCACATTTGTATAAATAATCTCATGGTCCGGATTGATTACGGAAAGAATTTCGCTTTCATATGTAACCTCACGGTTGGAAGGTCTTGTTTCCACGCCGTAAATCGTAAACGTAATATTTTTATTTTCGCAGTATCCGTCAATATAAATGGGATACTCCGTATTATTGACAAATTTAAAATCCTTGCCCGCGGATTCGGCAATCGCCGCATCTGCCGACGGGTCCACATAGGTCACAATCATAGAATGATTATGACGCTCCGTCACTTCCAGTTCGGATAAGAGCACCGCATTATACAGTGTTGTAGACACCTGGCATATTCCACCCCCAAGACTGTCTACCACCTGGCCGTTCATATAAGAACCCGCCATATAATAACCATTGTCAACGGAAAAAGGAGATACTGCCTCGTAAGTGGAAAATTCATCTCCCGGATATAAAGTGGTTCCGGCAATCAGGCTGCACCCGTTCGATACATTGGCACTCCTGGAAGAACCGGATGTACTGTAGCTCGTTGTAAATGTTCCGAGAACATCCTTTACCTGAGACAGTTCTTCCTCCGAGCCCCGCGGCTCCTGTACCTTCACCACCATATCTACCGACGCATCGCTAAAATCCCATTCATTCATCATATAATCGTAAATCTGATTCAGGGATGCCTCTTCGTCCACCACACGCCCGCTTTGTCCCGGCGTCACGGAAAATACACCGTTTACCCTTGTCAAAACGGCATCCTTCGCTTCTGTATCATATTCTCTGCACCGTTCAGATACAATCTGACGAATCATTTCCTTGTCAAAATCATAAGACAAATCAAAAACTTTATTTTCATATCTCAAATCCTGTAAGGCTTTATAGCGCTGTACGATATTCCCTTTTTTCCCCAGTGCCACTGCATCCTGAGCCACATCCGGGTTCGTCCACTGAAAACCTAAATCGCCCACGGCAACCTCTATCTGATTCTCATCCATCACATGCAAAGTCACCGTCCGCTCTTTCAGCGCTTCCACATATGCCTCAACATCCTGCTTTGCCTCTCCAGCCGTTTTGCCTGACACATCAATAGTTCCGATGTATACTCCTTCGGAAATCGTATTGCTGTTCCCAAAACCTGTAAGAGAACCTATATCGGCCGTACCGGAACCGGCATTCTGGTTTCCCTCTTTGCTTGCCTCTGTTCCTTGTGTTCCTGCCTCCCCAGCCGCATCTTCCTGAGATTCTGCTTTTATATCCGTACCGGATTCCTCACTCTGCACCTCTCCGTCTCCCGGCTCCTGTAACGATTTGGAATCGGCCTCTATAACATCGTCAATAGACTGTGCATTTACTGTCTGCATCTGCAATACTGCCAGCAGTATTGCCAGCATTGCTACTGTCCCCGTTTTTCTTTTCCTGATTTTCATAGCCTCTCCTCAAAGTACATATTGTACTAAAAAATAAAATATGATAAAGTTGGAATAAACATAGCGATGATAATTAATATAATAATAACGGATGAAATAATTTTTTTCGTCTTGCGGTTATGCATATTGAACATACTTAAAAACCTCCTGTCTCTGAAAGGAATTATATATGAAAATGCCTTTTTTTGCAAGTTTTATCATTTTCCTCATATGGCTCTCCTACGAAATATCCAAAAGCCGCAGACGCGGCGAAAAAGCCCAGGATATTTACTGGAAAAGAGAAGCCGCTGCCAACAGCACAAGACGCAAGTCTTTGGACAGCCTGAACTACATTGCTGTTCCCTTTGACACTCTTCCTATGGACGTTATGGCAGAGGACGAAAGAGTAAAGGAATACCATAGAACCCTGCACTACTTGGCAGAATCTCCTATTGTAAACTTTACCGGTCTTAGCAATACCGATTTAAAACTGAAATATGGAGCGCCTAATATCGACCTTCTTATGCGTTATGACCAAAGCTACACAACCCTTGTCCGCACCTTGCAGCAATGGGCAGAACAATTACACCATGCAGGCTATATTGCGGAAGCCAAACAGATTCTGGAATTTTCCATGTCTACTGACACTGACGTCAGTGCCTCCTATCGTCTTCTGGCCGAGATATATTCTGCAGAAGGAGAAAAAGATAAAATTCCGGAACTCATTGAGCGGGCGCAGCATCTAAAATCAGCCAGCAGAAATATTATCGTCCGTATTTTGCAAGAATCCTATCGATAATCCGGTCTGCTTCGTTTCTCGTCAGCTTATCAACATGATACTCTATTGCTATTTTATGCATGTCCAGCAATTTATATAACCGTTCTTTCTGACGGTTTGTAATAGGCATTTCCTTTTTGGTATGAAATATCAGCTGTTTCGGCTCAAATTCTTCCTCATGACCCTCATAAAACAATTCCGCCAGTTTCCGGTATAAATCCGATGATGCCTGCGCATCCCCCAGTGCCCTATGCGCCGTATGTTCTATTTTATAATGTTCACACAAAAATACCAGCTGCCTGCTTTCCAGATCCGGCAGGAATTCCTTTGACAGCTTCCATGTGTCAATTCCTCTTTTTTCAAAAGACAAGGAATAGTTGACTGCCGCCTTTTTCACAAAAGAATAATCAAATAAAATCCTATGCCCCACCAAAACATCTTCTCCGATAAATGTAATCAGCGGCCCTATCAGTTCTTTCATTTCAGGGGCGCCGGTCAGCATTTCATCGCTGATTCCCGTCAGATGGCATATGTTTTCCTTGAGAATTCTTCCCGGATTTACAAAACTCTGGAATGTATCTATTGTTTTTCCTCCCCTTACCTTAACCGCCCCTATTTCAATAATTCTATCCATTTTGGGATTCAGTCCGGTCATTTCCAAATCAAGTGCCGTATATGCATCCGTCATTTTTTCACCTGTTTTCTCTTTTTATAATCTTCGCAGCACTGGGTCAAAAAGCATTCCTCACACTTAGGAACCGGCGCCTTGCAGATTTCTCTCCCCAAAGTAATCAAATGGATATTCCACAGTATCCAGCGTTCTTTCGGAAGAGCTTTCATCAAGTCCCTCTCTACCTTTTCCGGCTCGTCCTCCTTTGTCAGTCCCAGCTTTTTCGATATCCTCTTCACATGGGTATCCACCACGATACTCGGATCATGATATATGTTTCCTCTGATTACATTGGCCGTTTTTCTTCCGACTCCTGCCAGCGATGTCAAATCCTCCAAGCTCCTCGGCACTTCTCCGTCAAACTTTTCCACTAAATCCCTGCAGCACGCAATAATATTTTTTGCCTTATTATGATAAAATCCAGTGGAATGAATATCCTTTTCCAGTTCCTTTAAGTCTGCTTCCGCAAATGCTTTTACATCCGGGTATTTGCGGAATAAATTTTCCGTAACAATATTCACCCTAGCATCCGTACACTGGGCGCTTAAGATAGTAGCAATCAAAAGCTGCCACGCATTATCATAATTCAGATAGCACCTATATTCCGTTCCATACCTCTCATCCAACCGTTCCAAAATCTCTTTCGTTTTCTTTGTCATCTTAACCTCTATTCCGGAGCGTTTACGCAACGGGTTCATCAGGGCTTATTCATGACGCTCCAACACGAATAGCCGTATTTCAGGCATTTTTCGGGGTGAGACTTAGAACTTCTTCACGAA
>DNJW01000072.1:7180-14579 GCA_003488965.1 Lachnospiraceae bacterium
CTAACCCCCATGCCGCCTCCCAGCAGCACAAATTACGGCTGCGGCCTCATTTGTCAGCGGGTTTCTCGTTTCATAATCAAAAAGAACCATTTCCTCCTCTTCCAGCTTCTCCATATTCCCTCCCGTTTCCCAGACCGGATAGGCAAACATCTCCATATGTGTCAGCCTTGAAATCTGTTTCGGCTGATATTTTCCATATGCAGGAAGAAGTTCCCTTAACCTAATTTCATTGTTATAAAAATCCCAAAACAACTTTTTATACTGGGACAAATCTTTCGCAAAATCAGGACGGCTTTTCATATTTTCCCTAAGGTATATATCGTAAGTCAGAAGCTCTTTATAAAGGTCTTCACGTTCTTTCTCATAGCAAAGGGCAAAGTCCAGCAGAACCTTGTAGCGGTACAGCCGGGAAGGGCTGTTTACAAAATATCCCTTTTCCTCATAATAATCCGCCAGCTTCTCAAACATGGCGAAAGGACCGGCAAAAGCCTTTCCCAGCACCGGCAAAGTATGGGTAAACTGGTTGCTGTTATAATACATCTCCACCATTTCTTCTATTCTTTTCAGCCTGCAGATTTCCCCAAAAGACAGCCAGTCCGTACATAAAACTTCATAAGGCGGCCTTGAAGTATATTTTAACCCATATCTTTTCGCCCTATCGTACATCGGAGAGCCTCTCAAAACCTTTAAAAATCCCAGCTGAAGCTGATCCGGTTCCATAGCATACACAATATCAAAAGACTTTCTAAAACTTTCATAATCCTCATAAGGAAGTCCGGCTATCAAATCCAGATGGATATGGATATTTCTGCCTCTCCGGATATAGGATACCACCTTTTTTAGCTTTTCCATGTCCGCAGCCCTGTCAATTTCCCTCAGAGTATGCAAATTTGCTGACTGTACACCGATCTCCAGCTGCACCAGACCAGGCCTCAATTGTGACAATATCGTCATTTCCTCATCATTCAGCCTATCCGCAGCAATCTCAAAATGAAAATTAGTAATTCCGTTATCCTTGTCTTTAATGTATTTCCATATTTCCACCGCATGGACATGACTGCAGTTAAAAGTCCTGTCCACAAACTTTACCTGTTTTACTCCTGCATCCAATAAATACTGCAGTTCTCCCTTTACCGTTTCCCTGTCCCTGAACCGCACTTTCCGTTCAACAGATGACAGACAGTAACTGCAGCAGAAAGGACATCCTCTGCTGGATTCATAGTAAATAATCCGGTCCCTGAAATCTTCTGGTTCTTTATATAAAAAGGGAATTTCCGACATATTCATAGGTTCTCTCTCTCCGGTCCGGAAAACCTTATCCCCCTGCCGATAAACAATCCCTCTGATTTCCTCCATTCCCTTGCCTGCCCCCGCAGAACTCCCCAAACTTTTCTCCCTATAATACCGAAATAATTCGCGAAACGTCTCTTCCCCTTCTCCTATCATAATCCCTGTAATTTCAGGACATTTGTTCAGAATATTTTCAGCATTGAAAGATACTTCAGGCCCGCCTAGCCAGATGGGCAGCCCCGGCATCACTTTATACAGCTCTTCCGTCAGTTCTTCCACCATTCTCCGGTTCCATATATAGCAGGAAAATGCAGCAGCATCGGGTTTTATCCGATAGATTCCGGCCAAAATCTCCTCCGGCCTATTATTGATGGTATACTCAACCACCTCAATTTCTTCCTTATATTCCTCTCCTGCATATGCCTTCAGGCTATGCACTGCCGGATTGGAATGGATATACTTGGCATTAATTGCCACTAATAAAAATTTCATATTTCAATTTCACCTTTATAAATAGTCCCTTTTCTCTTTTGCCAGTATAACACATAATATTGTTTAAACCCAGAACTTTCGCTTGCCTATCCGGCTTATCTGTGAAATATTAATGAAAAGATATTGTACAGCATTATTTATTTCACATATGAGAAAGGGGAAGTTAAATGAAAACAAGGATTAAGGAACTGAGACAAGAAAGAAATTATACCCAGGAACTGCTGGCCGTAAAAGTGGGGGCCAACCAGACTGCATTAAGCAGAATTGAATGCGGTCTTGCCATTCCTGATGCCGACTTAATTGTCAAGCTTTCATCAGCCTTTCATGTCTCCGCCGATTATATCCTCTGTCTGTCCGACCAGCGCCTTTTAAACGATAATACCGATGGGAAAAATACCAATATCCCTCCCTGGTTCCAGACCCAGCTTTCTTTGCTCCAACGGCTGAATCCAAACCAACGTATCCATCTGCAGCATTTTTTGGAAAGCATAGAAGGCATTTATTAATTTGTAGATTCGGATGTCAAAAGGTTTGTCCGGCAACACCGCGCATGAAAAACACGCATTGACAAAACTTATTACCGTTCTGCCAATGCGCGTTTTCCGCTGTTCCCTTAGACTTTATTCAATGGTGTTCAAAAATCTCTCAAACGCCGCTCTTCCTTCCTCCGTCCTCTTATAAACCCCGGAATCCTCCAGCACCTGCATGAATACATAGCCGATTTCTTTGTGCAGTATCTCCATCAGTTCATCCTTGCTTTTCCTGCTCTCCGGTTCATATTTGGGAAGGAATTCATCCACCCAGTCCGCATGTTTTTCCAGTTCTTCCTCTTTACGGATATCTTTTCCTGCCAAAATAGCATCCGCCAGCCTGTCCATTTCTCCCTTCAATCTTGCCGGAAGCACTGCCAATCCCATAACCTCAATTAATCCGATATTTTCTTTCTTAATATGATGAAGCTTAGCATGGGGATGATATACTCCCAAAGGATGCTCCCCGGTGGTAATATTATTGCGGAGCACCAAATCTAACTCATACTTGCCGCCGCGTTTTCTTGCAATCGGAGTAATCGTATTGTGCGGTTCCCCGTCCGTATACGCATAAATAAAAGCATCCTCATCCGTATATTCCCGCCATTTTTCCAATATAATATCCGCCAGGGCGATGACTCTGCTGCTGTCCGCGCATGCAATACGGATTACGGACATGGGCCAGTTTACAATTCCGGCCTCTACATCCTCAAAATTCTTTACGGTAAAAGTCTTTTCCACTTCTGCTCTCGCCATGGCAAATTCATAATGCCCGCCCTGGAAATGGTCATGACTTAAAATAGAACCGCCCACGATAGGCAAATCCGCATTGGAACCTACGAAATAATGGGGAAACTGTTTTACAAAATCAAATAACTTGCAAAATGTATCATGTTCTATTTTCATCGGAATATGTTCCGAATTAAACACTATGCAATGCTCATTATAATATACATATGGAGAATATTGAAATCCCCATTTTGAGCCGTTAATTTCTACCGGAATCACTCTGTGGTTTTGTCTTGCCGGGTGATTTACCCGTCCGGCATATCCTTCATTTTCCACACAGAGCAGACATTTGGGATATCCCCCCTGCTTTGCATTCTTTGCTGCCGCAATTGCTTTCGGGTCTTTTTCCGGCTTTGAAAGATTAATGGTAATGTCAAGCTTTCCGTACTGTGTATCTGCTGTCCATTTCTGATCCTTCTTAATCCGGTATCTTCTGATATAATCCGTGTCTTGGCTGAATTTATAGTAAAAATCCGTTGCTTTTTCCGGATTCTCCGCATACAGATTTCTGAATCTGCGGATAACCTCGCTCGGTCTCGGTACCAGCATGCTCATAATTTTCGTGTCAAACAAATCTCTATAAACGATGCTGTTCTCCTTCATCATTCCGTTTTCGGCAGCATAATCCATCATCCGTCCGAGAACCGCTTCCAGTTCCTCCACTTCCATGGAAACCTCTCCGCCTTCATCCTCTAATTCGTCCAACCCAAAAAGCTCCAGCAGCCTGTTCGTCGTATAAATTTTGTCTTCCTTCTCTATCAGCCCTGTCTGCAGCCCATATGCTACCAGCTTTTTTATATCCTTTCCTATCTGCTGCACCATTTTTCCGGCATCTCCTTTCTTTCCGCTTCACTCCTGTTTTGCTGTTTACAGCACCGTCGGTCCTCCGCCAATCTCCACTACATAAAAATCTGCAGCATATCCTATCTTCTTCTTATATGCCTCTCCTACCTTTTCTACAAAAGAATCAATTGCCTCTGTCTTTACAATGCTTACCGTGCAGCCGCCAAATCCAGCCCCTGTCATTCTGGAACCGATGACTCCGTCCACTTTCCATGCCTCTTCCACCAACGTATCCAGTTCTACTCCTGTCACTTCATAGTCATACTGCAAAGACACATGGGATTCATTCATCAGTTTTCCGAACAGTTCTACATCATTGTTTTTCAATGCTTCTACTGCCTTTATTGTCCTCTGGTTCTCATATACCGCATGTTTTGCCCTTTTTACACGGATTTCATCCTTAATTGCAGATTTATACAACTCAAACTGCTCTTCCGTCAAATCCCCCAGGCTGTTAATTCCTACCACTGTCTGAATTTCAGAAAGAGCCGTCTCGCATTCGCTTCTTCTTTCATTATATTTGGAGTCCCCGAGTCCTCTCTTTTTATTGCTGCATGAGATAACAATCTTTGCATTTTCCAGTTTAATCGGAGCATACTCAAAAGACAAATCTGCTGTATCCAAAAAGATAGCATGACCCTCTTTCCCCATAGCAATCGCAAACTGATCCATAATGCCGCAGTTTACTCCATTGTAATTATTTTCTGAATATTGGCCGATTAATGCCAAATCCTGATTGCTTACATCAAAACCAAAGAAATCTCTCAGAATAAATCCTGTCAGAACTTCTACTGATGCAGAAGAAGAAAGCCCTGAACCATTAGGAATATTCCCGTTCAGCATAAGATCCATACCGCAGGGAATTTGATACCCCTTTTCCTCAAACGCCCACATAACGCCCTTAGGATAGTTGGTCCACCCGGCCTCTTTTGCCGGTTTCAAATCATCCAGGCTGGATTCAATAATGCCCAAATGCCCAAAATTCATAGAATAAAAGCGGAGCTTCCTATCCTCTCTTTTCCTTGCTGCGCCATAGGTACCAATAGTCAATGCACAAGGAAATACATGACCGCCGTTATAATCCGTATGCTCGCCAATCATATTCACACGGCCCGGCGCAAAATAAGCTTTGGTTCCATCCTCTGCCCCAAATACCTCCGCAAATTTTTTTAGAATGATTTCTTTCATTTCCATTGCTGTTTTTTCCTCCATAACCCATCCCTTTCTGTCCGCTTCCCGACGGACAATTATATTTTCTCTGGTTTATTCCAGAAAATATCGTTTTATATAATAAAATTATAATAACCCACGCCCGGAATTCCATAACCCCTTGTTACATTAAGCTGTCAAAATGTTAACTTCTGTCTGCAAACTATACATCCAGTTTTTTTATCTGGCTGATAAATTCCTCCACTTGTTCCAAATGTTCTTTATTCTTTCTTGTTTCCCCCTTTTGCATTTCTTTACGATACGCTGAAGGCGACATATCCTTCATCTGCCGGAATGCCTTGGTAAAAACCAGCGGATCCTGATAGCCGCAGGAAAGAGCGATGCTTTCTATAGACAAAGAGGTATGCTGCAGCATTTCTGCCGCTTTTGTAATCCGGAAGGTCATAAGAAACTGCTGGGGAGACATCCCTAATGTATTATGAAACAACGTATACAAATAACTGCGGTTAATGCAGACATAATCTGCCACGTCGGTAACTTTAATCGGATTGCAGTAATTACCTTGTATAAATTCCACCGCTTTACTCACATAAGTATTTGCCCAGTCTCCCTGGTTTTTCTCTCCAACCGGTCCCTCTTCTGCAATAATAGACAAAAAAAGGGAAAGCTGCCCCGTTCTGCGCAGTTCATTTGCCACCCCGTAAGTATTGTGTTCCATCATATCCTTTACCGCCTGATACAGTTCTTCAGACCGCTGAGAGGCAAAAACCGGATAATCAGCAGAAAAACCTACCGCTTTCATATATTCCTGCGCTTTTGTGCCGCTGAACCCTACCCATACATACGTCCATGGCTCCTCTTCATCCGCCTGATAAAAAGCCAGTTCTTCCGGCATAATTAAAAAACCATATCCTGACTCCAAGGGATATGTCTTCCCCCCAAGCATAAGCTTTCCTTTTCCGCTCAAAATATAATGTATCAGATAATGTGGCTTCCATGCCGGTCCAAAACTATGCAACGGTTCTGTTTTAGAACAGCCGCAGCAGTTTACATACAGACTGCCTGATTTTTCTCCCGCGAATTCCAGCTCATAAGCATTTTCCATTTTTCCAGAAATCCTTCTTGTCTGTTTCCATTCATTTAGCGGTTTTATTATAACATATCCTGCAATATTTTGCCAGGTTCTTCTGTTTTCTGCTGCCAGCACCCGCGGCAATCCTGCTGCATAAAAAGGAAACTGCTGCCGTCACCAGCGCACTGGCGGCAAATCTCCATATATAGGCCAGTTCCCAGGCATTGACACAGTACATAAACAAATAAGTGTGGGTGAGATATATGTATAGAGAGCTCTGCCCAAGAAGAGCAAATACCTTTTCCTTTATTCTGCATTTTGCAGTTAAAATCAAAATCAGCAAAGTCCATACTACCGTTGCCCCAATCTGGAACTGCAACTGGTATTCTTCCGGCTTCCCGCCGATATCGGCACCTCCTTCTAATTCCCATTTTATCACGAACCCCATTACAGCTGTCAGCACTGCTGTTGCCGGAACCCATATTTTATCAATAATTCTTTTCACTTGTATCTCATATTCGCCTGCCATTACGCCCAAAGCAAACGCAATATTGGATATATACCAGAAATCCTGCATTCCTTTCCGGTAAAGAATATTGGAAAATATATATGTAAACAAAGAAAACACGGTAACCCTGGGCGCTTTGCCGCCCACCACCGTATAAACTGCAATAAATCCTATATAAAAAATAAACAAGACAAACATATACCAATAGTCATATCCGCTTGCAAAATAGAAAAAATCCTGCACTGAGGAAAATCCTCCTGACAGCAGTTCTATAATTCCTACCACAACGAAATAGGGAATATATACATTCCTTATTCTTTTCCATATGAACTGTCCATACATTCTTTCCCGCCCCAGAGACTTTACCATGGCATAACCGGAAAAAAGGAAAAATATGTCTACTCCATATATTCCAAGCTTTGTCAATGCCAGCCGGAACATTTCCCCGTTCCCCTCTGATGGAGTAAACCATGACCACCATTCCGCATAATGGGACAAAACCACCATGGCCGCAGCTATCCCCCGAAACCAGTTTGTCTCCCTTTTTGACATTAACTGCTGACGAACCGTATTCTCCATATACTCTCCTCATGAATTTAATTTTATTCATTTCAGTGTTCTTTATAAACGAATTCATCATAGCAATCCCGTATAACAGTATCAATGGAGAGAGGGTTAAGATTTCCTTAATTTTTCTTTAATTTA
>DNJW01000056.1:0-5843 GCA_003488965.1 Lachnospiraceae bacterium
CAATGACAAGTGCAGAATCACTGAATTTCGCAAACGCCTATTATCTATTTTATAAAAAAGGAGAGACATTATGGCAAAAGAACTGGCAAAGACTTATGACCCAAAAGGAATTGAAGACAAGCTGTATCAAAAATGGATGGACAAGAAGTATTTTCATGCCGAGGTGGACAGAAGCAGGAAGCCTTTTACAATTGTGATTCCGCCCCCAAATATTACAGGGCGGCTTCATATGGGGCATGCTTTAGACAATACGATGCAGGATATTTTAATCCGTTTTAAAAGGATGCAGGGCTATAATGCGCTCTGGCAGCCGGGGACGGACCATGCTTCCATTGCCACAGAGGTAAAAATTATTGAAAAGCTGAAAGAGGAAGGTATCACCAAGGAGGATTTGGGGAGAGAAGGGTTTCTGGAACGGGCTTGGGAATGGAAGAAGGAATACGGCGGAAGGATTATCGGCCAGTTGAAGAAACTGGGTTCATCCTGCGACTGGGACAGGGAACGCTTTACCATGGATGAGGGATGCAACAGGGCAGTAAACGAGGTGTTCTGTAAAATGCATGAAAAAGGGTGGATTTACAAAGGCAGCAGAATTATTAACTGGTGCCCGGTATGCAATACATCCATTTCCGATGCCGAGGTAGAATACGAAGAGCAGGCAGGGCACTTCTGGCATATCAAATATCCGTTGCTGGATGAAAACGGAAAGCCTGACAGCAAGGAATTTCTGGAGTTTGCGACGACCCGTCCGGAAACGATGCTGGGAGATACGGCGGTAGCGGTAAATCCTGAGGATGACAGATACAAAAATCTGATAGGGAGAAAGGTGCTTCTTCCGTTGGTTAACAGGGAGATTCCTATTATCGCCGATTCTTATGTGGATATGGAATTCGGTACCGGTGTTGTAAAGATTACACCGGCTCATGACCCCAATGACTTCGAAGTGGGGAAACGGCATGGGCTTCCGGAAATTAATATTATGAACGATGATGCGACCATTAATGAAAACGGAGGAAAATTCCAGGGCATGGACCGTTATGAGGCAAGGGCGGCCATCGTAAAGGAACTGGATGAAATGGGACTCCTGGTAAAAATAGAGGATTATTCCCATAATGTAGGAACTCATGACCGCTGCAAGACAACCATTGAGCCGATGATTAAGAAGCAGTGGTTTGTAAAAATGGACGAACTGATTAAACCGGCAGTTCAGGCAGTAAAGAACGGGGAAATCAAACTGGTACCCGAACGGATGGAGAAAACGTATTTTAACTGGACGGACAATATCCGGGACTGGTGTATCAGCCGTCAGCTCTGGTGGGGGCATAGAATCCCGGCTTATTACTGCGATAAATGCGGGGAAATCGTAGTGGCGAAGGAAATGCCCGGAACATGTCCTAAATGCGGGCATGACCATTTTACGCAGGACCCCGATACATTGGATACCTGGTTTTCTTCCGCGCTTTGGCCTTTTTCCACGCTGGGATGGCCGGAAAAGACAGAGGAACTGGATTATTTTTACCCTACCGATGTGCTGGTAACGGGATATGACATTATTTTCTTCTGGGTTATCCGCATGATATTTTCCGGCTATGAGCAGATGGGGCAGAAGCCTTTCCATACGGTGCTGTTCCATGGACTGATTAGGGATTCCCAGGGGAGGAAAATGAGCAAGTCATTGGGAAATGGCATTGACCCGCTGGAGATTATTGATAAATATGGCGCGGATGCGTTAAGGCTGACGCTGATTACGGGGAATGCTCCGGGCAATGATATGCGTTTTTATTATGAAAGAGTAGAGGCCAGCAGAAATTTTGCCAATAAGGTCTGGAATGCATCCCGGTTTATTATGATGAATATAGAAGGGAAGGATGCGGACGGCGTAACTTTGGATATGCTGGAACCGGCGGATAAATGGATTGTATCCAAGCTAAATAATCTGATAAAAGAAGCTACAGAAAATATGGAGCATTATGAGCTGGGCATTGCGGTACAAAAGGTATATGATTTTATCTGGGATGAGTTCTGCGACTGGTATATTGAAATGGTGAAGCCAAGGCTTTATAATTCCGATGACAAGGCAAGCCAGAATGCGGCGCTTTGGACGTTAAAGACAGTATTGAGCCAGGCACTGAAGCTGCTGCATCCTTATATGCCGTTTATCACGGAAGAAATTTTCTGCTCGCTGCAGCCGGAAGAGGAATCTATTATGATTTCCTCCTGGCCGGAATATAAGGAAGAGTGGAATTTTGATAAGGAAGAGAAGGATATTGAAACCATAAAGGAGGCGGTAAGAGGAATCCGTAATGTCAGGACTCAGATGAGCGTAGCGCCCAGCCGGAAGGCAAAAGTATATGTAGTCAGCGAAAACGACGGGATTCTTTCGGCTTTTGAAGAGGGCAGGCTTTTCTTTGCCTCTCTGGCATATGCTTCCGAGGTGGTTATCCAGAGGGATAAACAGGGAATTGAAAGCGATGCGGTATCGGTAGTGATTCCGGGGGCGACTTTGTACATTCCTTTTGCCGAACTGGTGGACATTACCCAGGAAATCGGCCGTCTGGAAAAGGAAGAAAAACGGCTGCAAGGGGAGCTGGCCCGCGTCAACGGAATGCTGAGCAATGAGAAGTTTATATCAAAGGCGCCGGAAGCAAAAATTGCGGAAGAAAAGGAAAAGCGTGAAAAATATACACAGATGATGGAACAGGTACAGCTTCGTTTAAAGCAGTTGAGAGATTAAAATGGTAGAACTTTAGTGAGGACGGACAGGGATGCTGGCAGATTCTTATGGACAGGCAAAGCAGTATATTCTTGAGGTACCAAAATTTACTGCGAAAAACAGTCTGGAGGAGACGAAGCTTTTCTTAAAGCTGCTTGGTTCTCCGGAAGAAGGGAAAAAAATTATTCATGTAGCAGGCACAAACGGAAAAGGCTCCGTTTGTGCCTACTTGTGTTCCATGTTGACAAAAGGGGGCTATCTGACCGGAATGTTTACCTCTCCGCATCTGGTGGACATGCGGGAACGGTTCAGGATAGGAAGCAGGATAATTTCGGAAGAAAAATTTTTGTGGGGCTTCCGGTTTGTGATGGAACGGTTGGAAGAGATGAGAAAAGTGTCCGGAAAACCGGAATATCATCCTACTTTTTTCGAGCTGTTATTCCTGATGGGAATGGCAATATTCAGGGAGGAAAATGCGGAATATATTATATTGGAAACGGGGCTTGGAGGAAGAATGGACGCCACAAATGCGGTGGAAAATCCCGCTCTTACAGTGATTACGTCCATTGGTTACGACCATATGGAATATCTGGGAAATACAATTGAAGAGATTGCCGGTGAGAAAGCGGGAATTTTAAAACCGGGTGTTCCTGTCGTTTATAGCGATAAAAGAAGAAATGCCTCTATTGTTATAGAAGAAAGGGCAAAAATACTGGGAAACAGGGCGGTTGGAATAAAAGAAGGGGATTTCATTTATAATAAATTAACAAAGAAAAGCATTGATTTTTCCATGCATTCTCGGTATTATGGTTATATTAGGCTAAAACTGGAAACGGATGCCCTTTATCAGGCGGAAAATGCAGCAATTGCAGTCCGGTGCATGGAAGAGATTCCAGATGCCGGAAATGTAAAGCGCGGGCAGATAGAGGAAGGACTGCAGGAAACCGTCTGGGAAGGCAGGATGGAAGAGGTGCTTCCCGGAGTTTATGTGGACGGAGCCCATAACGAGGACGGGATGCATGCATTTATCCGGTCAGTGGAGGCTGATGGCTGCGAAGGCAGGCGGTATCTGCTGTTTTCTGCTGTCAGAGATAAGAATTATGGGGGAATGATAAATATCCTAAGGGAAAGCGGACTTTTTAACGAGACCGTGGCGGTGGGAATTCATAATAGCAGGGGAATGGAGCCGGAAGAGCTGGCAAAGCATTTTAAAGGAATGAAGTGCAGCTTTGCAGAGGATGCAGGGCAGGCATTTTCCGGTCTGCTGGCAAGAAAAGAGGAAAAGGATTTCATATATATTGCCGGTTCACTTTATTTGGCGGGAGAGATGAAGGCATTGTTAAGGAGGAAATCGGATGATTAATTTTGAAGAGGAATTAAAAAAATTCCATCCCAGTCTGGAAGTGGAGGACGCGGAGGAAGCAATTTACAATCAGGATTTAACGGATATGGCGGATATACTGGTAAATATGATTAGAGATATGGGAAATACAACATTTACCGAACGGCCCGTAAGGCAGGATGAGATAGCGGCCCGTGAGGAAAACAGTTCTTTTGAAGAATAGGGGTGGCAGTATGTTGTGTTATAATTGCGGCTGCAGTTTATCGGAGCAGGATTTCTGTACTGCCTGCGGTGCGGATGTAAGTACCTATAAAAAAATTATGCATCTTTCCAACCGTTTTTATAATGACGGGCTGGAAAAAGCGCAGGTCAGGGATTTGAGCGGTGCGGTAAACAGTTTGCGGCAGAGTCTGAAACTGAATAAAAGCAATATAAAGGCAAGGAATCTTTTAGGGCTGGTATATTTTGAGACAGGAGAAGTGGTGGCGGCGCTCAGCGAATGGGTAATCAGCAAGAATCTCCGGCCGAAAAGAAATATAGCGGATATGTATATTGAAATGATACAGTCTAACCAGTCACGGCTTGATTCCATCAACCAGACAATAAAAAAATATAATCAGGCATTAATGTATTGCCATCAGGACAGTCAGGATTTGGCGGTTATACAGCTGAAAAAGGTACTGTCGCTGAATCCCAAATTCGTACGCGCACATCAGCTGCTGGCATTGCTTTATATTGAAGCCGGTGAATGGGACAAAGCGAGGAAGGAACTGTATAAATGCAGCAGAATCGATTCCAGCAATACGACGACCAGACGCTATCTGAAAGAGGTGGAGCGGATGGTAATGCCGGAGGATGGGGCATCGAAAGGGGTTGTGAAGAGGAAAGGCATTGCAAACGATGTTATTAAATACCAAAGCGGCAATGAAACGATTATCCAGCCGGTGAATGGCAGAGAGAAAAAAGGAATTTCTGTTTTTGTTAATATGGGAATCGGTATTGTTATCGGAGTGGCAGTTGCCTGGTTTCTTATTCTGCCGGCCCGAATACAGATAGCGCAGGCTGCAATGAATGAAGAACTGCGGACTATCGGCGATCAGTCAGATGCCAAAACGGCTACCATTGACGAGCTGGAACAGCAGATTAAAGGGCTTACGGAAGAAAAGGCGGGGCTGGAGACACGGCTGGAGGAATATACCGGAACGGACGGCACGATACAAGCATCGGATAAGCTGATAGCCGCGGCAAATGAGTACCTTGCCAGCGAAGGCGATGTGATTAAGGTGTCGGAATATCTGGACGAAATCGATATGGATGAACTGGGTGAGACGGCATCGGAAGCATTTATCACACTGCATGATACCCTGACCGGGCTGATAGGGCCGGAATTGGCGAAGACAGCATATGACGAAGGCTATGAAGCCTACAGACAAGGGGAATATGCACAGGCGCTCCCCAATCTTGCAAGGGCTTACCAATATGATGAAACAAACGGCGATGCGCTGTTTTATCTGGGCAACTGTTACCGCGAAACCAATAATCTGGAAAAGGCGAAGGAAGTCTATACCCAGGTAATAGAACTGTTCCCGGGAACACTAAAAGCCAGCAATTCCCAGGCATATCTGGCAGAGCTGAACGGAAACTAAAAAACAGAATAAAACACAATTCATGAAAATTGATTATATACAAAAGAGGACATAATTTTATGTCCTCTTTTTGTATATGGCAAGGGATAACTGGGAATACTATATTAGTTGGAATACAATTTTAGGCAATTGCGAAACTCTG
>DNJW01000056.1:6106-7791 GCA_003488965.1 Lachnospiraceae bacterium
AGCGAAAGCGTGTCTGTGTTGGAACATACAAGCTGCACAATGACAAGTGCAGAATCGTTGTGTTTTGCAATTGGCTAAATGAAATTTATAGGAAAGGAGAAGGATATGGGTGAGGAGTTTAAGGTGATTGACCATTATCTGATGGTAAAGATGCCGGAGGAGATTGACCATCATAAATCATCGTACATAAGTGAAAATGCGGACAAGCTGATTGTCAGGGAACAGGTAAACAATGTGGTGTTTGATTTTGAGGATACAAAGTTTATGGATAGTTCGGGAATCGGGATTATTCTAGGAAGATATAAGAAGATAGCATGTTTCGGGGGCAAGGTATTTGCTATCAACACGGACAATAGGATACGGCATCTTTTGATGATATCCGGGTTACATAAAATTGTGGAGATTATGGACTGAAGCAGTCAGAAAAATGTGCATTGTTTGAAAAGCGTACAAGATATGGAAAGGGCATGGAGGATTAGGATGAAAAATGAAATGAAAATGGAGTTCGATGCGATATCGGCAAATGAAGCTTTTGCCAGAGTGTCGGTGGCGGCTTTTGTTTCCGAACTGGATCCTACAGTAGAAGAAATTTCGGATATAAAGACAGCCGTGTCAGAAGCGGTGACCAATGCGGTCATTCATGGATACGAAGGGATAGAGGGCGGAAAAGTAAATATCCGGTGCGTGATTGAGCAGGATGTGCTGCATGTGGAGGTAATGGATAAGGGAAAAGGAATAGAGGATATTGAAAAAGCGATGGAACCGCTTTTTACCACAAGGCCGGAGCTGAACCGTTCCGGAATGGGTTTTCCTTTTATGGAAGCATTTATGGATGACCTGGAAGTTTTGTCGCTGCCGGGGAAAGGAACTACCGTTATTATGAAGAAAAAAATAGGATGTATCCCATGGATAGAGGATGAGGAATAAATTATGGAAGAGGTTGCGGTACTGATTGCCCGTTCACAAGCAGGGGATAAAGCGGCGAGAGAGGTACTGATAGAGAAAAACCTTGGTCTGGTGCATCATATTGTAAAGCGTTTTCTCGGAAGAGGATATGATGCGGAAGATTTATTCCAGATTGGGAGTATAGGACTGATGAAGGCAATTGATAAATTTGATTTGACATATGATGTGAAATTTTCCACTTATGCGGTTCCCATGATAAGTGGGGAAATCAAACGTTTTTTAAGGGATGACGGAATGGTAAAGGTGAGCAGGACGTTGAAGGAAAACGGATGGAAGGTCCGGCAGGCATCGGAGCAGATTGCCCATGAAAAGGGAAGGGATGCTACTCTGGAGGAGATTTCGGAAGTGACCGGAATTATGAAAGAGGATATTGTCATGGCTCTGGAGGCTAATGTGGAGGTGGAGTCCATTTATAAATCTGTTTACCAGTCTGACGGCAATGAAATCTATCTGGTGGATAAGCTGCCGGAAAAAAAAGATGAAAACGAAAAGCTTCTGAACCATATGCTGCTGGAACAGCTGCTGGGAGAATTGGCAGAAGAGGAAAGAATGCTCATCCGTCTGCGTTATTTTCAGAATAAGACTCAGGTGGAGGTGGCAAAGAATCTGGGCATCAGCCAGGTGCAGGTGAGCAGGATGGAAAAAAAGATTCTGGTGCGGATGCGGGAGAAACTGCTGTAAAATGGGCGGATATATGATAAAATAGGAAGTGCGCTGAT
>DNJW01000309.1 GCA_003488965.1 Lachnospiraceae bacterium
TAAAATACTATATAATATATATGTATTTATACGATGCTTTATCACGGCGAAGCGATAAAGCGATAGTATCTAAATGGATTTTTATACATAAGATATCATATGAATAAATGGAGGAAAAATAAATTATGGTCGAGGCAGTCAAAATAATTCATGATGAGTTGGAGGGGGGCGAATATCGTTTTCTGGCGGATTATTTTCGGCTGGCAGGGATATATGTGAGTGAGTGCACCTTGAAAAGTAATGAAAAAAAGGGCGAATTTGCAGCGGTTATCATTATTGATGCAAGATTGAATGAGGAACAGAAAGAGAAATTTAGGCAACAGTACCAGAACGTGGTAGAAATAGCAGCGTGGGGAACAGAAGGAAATGACAATAGACTGGAGTATCTGGAAAATGTTCTGGACAGGTTAGAAAACATAAATCCGGAAGTGTGGAAAGAAGAAAAAGAGGCTCTGAATGAGGTGGCGGAGATTTATGTGAATCATAAGTTGCTGTATTATAGGCATATATATAGTTATTTTTACGAGAAAACAGAGCTGGTTCAAGAAGCACAGGATAAATTTGTGGATGCATATTTGGCTTTATCCGATAAAATAGATAAAAGCCAGCAAAGCAGTGTGCATTTGATTTATGCAAAAATGATGATTGCCAGATTTATAAACGAAACCTGCTATTTTCTGAAACAGAGATTTTTATTCCACACGGGTAAATGTCTTAAAGCATTGGATGATATATTGAAAGAGGAGCCTTTATTCAGCAATGTATACCTTTTGAAAGCTATGTTTGCAGAAATAGATGACTATTTTAAAGATCAGAGCGCAGCGTATTATAAACTTGCCACTGAAAATTTGCCGGAATTATACTATGCCTATTATCCGCTGTATCGTTTTGGACGGTATTATGAGAAGGTACTGGGCGACGATGAAACTGCAAGAAGCTATTATGAGAAGGTACTTGATTTAAATGAGAGAGAATACCGGGTGGTATATAAATTTATTTTGAGTGCCAAAAGAGAAGGAAAATATCAAGAAGCTATTGAGTATTGTAAAAAAATTTGTAATATCCTTAATACAAAAAAGGACAATAATTATCTTCAGCCGAGAGAATATGAATATTTGTTTAAGGCGTATTTAGAAATGACGAAGATATATAGAAACCATTTGACGAATGGACAGGAACTGAATGAGGCAACTAAAAAGAGAGATTCTGTATGTTTGAAAGAAGAAAATGGTCAGTTTGTAGAGAACAGGATGTATCAGCAGATTTTCGGAAGTGGGGAGGAACAAAAATTCCTGGAATTAACGGCAGAGAGATTGAATACGACAGTAGCGGTATGTGAACAATAAAATCTATAGGGAGAAAGTGGTATGGAGAACGAAAGAGATATGGATGGTGTTCTGGTCATAGAGGGAACAGAAAGCAAAGTGGAAGAGACGAATTCATTTGACAAATCATATTTCCATAATGAATATCAGCAGGCGATTAAGGCCGTAGAGAGAATTATTAATAATACACTGGACAGAAAGGAAAGAGAAGATATATCGGCTAAAATTCATAATATTGTACCGTTTATCGGAAAACGTGGAGTAGGAAAGACATCAGCGATGATGTCTTTTGCTAATGCGCTGAAATGGTATTATGATGATATTCGTAAGGGGCGGCAGGTTTTTGACTTTTACAGGAGAAAAAACGGAAGAGAGGAGTATAGGCTGAATGTTCAGTTTACCTGTATTGACTTTATAGATGGGTCATTGCTGGAAAATGGAGAAGATATTTTCAAAATTATTTTAGCACAAATGTATGGAGAATTTTTGGAGCTTGATCAGCGGAGTTATCAGAAGAGTAAAAGCTACGAGTTTGAGAAAAGAGAGCTGCTTCAACAGTTTGACAAAATTTATAGAAATGCATGTGAACTGGAACGGGGAAACAATAAAGATAATTTTTACGAGGAATCAGCCATTACTTCATTGAAAAATTTGTCCAGCAGTCTTTCTGTAAAGACGGAATTTGCCAATATGGTTCAGCGGTATTTAAAAATATTCCGGGCGAATCAGCAGGAATACAGGGAAAAGGAAAGAAGCGAAAAGCCCGAGCATTTTCTGGTAATTATGGTTGACGATCTGGATTTAAACATAAATAACGGATACGATATGCTGGAAAAGATTCACAGATATATGATGGTAGATAACATCATTGTCTTGTTGTCTGCAGACTATGATCAGGTTAAGCTTTTATGTGAAAAGAAGTTTTTTAGTATGGTGCCCAAGTACGATGCAAAACTAAATGAAAAGAGCGCCGATGTAGAGCAATTAGCCCAGGACTTTCTCGATAAGGTTTTGCCGGCTAATATGCGGATTTATATGCCGGAACTGACAAAAAAAATGAATGTTATGGCCAAAACAAATGGAGAGACGGAGAATCTGAAAGCTGCTGTGTTTAAAAGACTTTTGAAAAAGCTCGGAATGCGGATGGATGTTGACGGGGCAAAAAGGCATTTTTATGAACAGAATTCTCTTCGGGCGTTTATCAGCTTTTATTTAATGCTGGAAGATATGAGTGAACTAACAGAACACAATCAGGTGGTGCTAGAGCAAAATTATACAATATTGTTGCATGATACCACTACCAGGATGGTAGATGAGCGTCTGAATTATGCAAGTAAAAGAAAATTCGAGAGGCTTACAGAATCTAAACTCCCATTATCCAGCAGAAATTTATATATTGAGGCTTCCAATGAGGCGCAGGGAAAGGAGCAATTAGATGAGCTCAGAGAAAGTCTGAAACATTATGGATACAGTTATGGGGAAATTCTCAGAACCATTTACTGTCTTGGCAGAGTGGATCACGAGCATAAGGAACTAATGAGATGCCTTTTGGCATTTTATTCCTTGGAGCTTATCAGAGAATTTTATTATTACGGTAAAAATGGTGATAATGAAAGGCGCAGAAAAGCTGCAGACAGGTTAAAAGATACAGTGAATGGCTCACTGGCGGGAAGCTGGGCGGATAAAATGTTTCCAAAGGTTATTTCGCAGAAGGAGTATATGGGACAGCGGGAATTTACACTGGGGATTATTAAAGATCTTGACATGGAAAAAGCTTTTAGATTTGCAGCAAAAGATCTTCTGAAAGAAAAGACATATATTGAAATAGATGAGACGTTTGATTTTGAAAAAGAAATTCCGCAGATTGCCCGGGTATGCAGAACCATATTGATTCTTGGCATGTTTTTTGAACAGCAGCACTATAAGACAGAACCCGGTTTTGAATGGAAACATATAGGCATACTGAAAGAATCTGCAGATAAGGATGTAGGAAGGAATAGAAAGAAACTGGAAACGGCGGGGGATTCATACGTGGACAAAGTGGAAAGGGATATTGCTCTGGGGAAGGGCAGAGGAACATTTAATATTTTTAACTTTGTATCAAATGCCATGCAGTACGAAGAAAATATCAGACCGTTGCTGGAATGCGCGTATGACGCGATTGCTGCTGGAAATAAAAAAGATGAAATGAAAGGAAAAATATTAGAAGCTACCGGAATTAAAGAGGAATTTAAGCAATGGAGTGAATATTCGAAAGGATTTGCAATTCCGCTGTATGACATTGATATAACGTATAACGTGATGAAACGTCTCCGTCAGAGAGAATTGATGAAAAATACCATAAAATCAGAAGAGGTACTGGATAATTTGAAGGAAGTATATCAATATGTTGCAGACAAATTGGGAAGCAATGATGATTGGTACGAGAACGTGGGATTGAAGTTGAAATCTTTTGAGGAAGCAGACGGGATGGAAACAGACAGTATTTATTTTAAAGAGGCTTTTATGTGCTGCCCGTATATGAAGTGGATTTTTGAAAATGAAAGGTTAATTACAAATTTTGGAGATGTATTTAAGCAGATGGTGGATGATCTTCCGTGGTCGGATGGAAAAACGATAGAGTCAAAGAAAGATAATGTATTTATGGGATATGAAGATTGACTTCCGGTTTGAGGTGGTGTATTGATATGGACAATCTGGAGAATATATTAACTCTGCTGCTGAAAAGAATATCGGTGAGGTCTGTACTGGATGAGAAGGTGTTGAGTAGAAGCTTCCGCCAGAGTGATTTCATCAGAGTGGCATTTGTGTATATGAAAGAGTATAGTGAACCGGAACTGGCTAATATGTGGATGTATTATAAGGATACATTTGAAGCAGAAAGAAGAAAGCTGGGGCGTTTGTGGGGAATGCCGGAACAGGGATTTTCTGTCTTTGATGCATTATTTTACTATGCAGGCAGAATGCTGGTGGTTCAGAACAATGAGATTGTTTGCCGGTATAATGAATTGCAGAACTGGAGGCGACTGACTTTTGGATTGAGTGAGGATCTGCTTATCTGTGCGTATTGGGCAAAGGAGCGACAGCCAGAGGAGATGCAGCAGCTTGGCTTTGGATGGAAAACAGTAATTGGAAATAATAATGTTCAGCTGAATCAGATTTTGGAAAGAGGAATTTCTGAAAACCATTTTCATCTGTACGGGTCCACTCCGATTTTTCACCTGGCCTGGATTAGCTTGATGAACAATATTCTGAATTCCAAACCGGCAGGGAGTCTGAAAAAGTATGATTTAAGCAGACGAAATACGAATATTCGCTATGGCATTGACTATGTGGAAGATTCATTGACTCTTCAATATTATCAGGCAGCCGTGATTCGCTTATTTCTTTTTGCAGAATTGCAGGATATCTTTGTACGAATTGGCAGTTATGGCGCGATGGAGGATATAAAGAGGAAATGGGAAGCTCTGCATGGGGAAAGTCAGAGCGAGAAGTTTGAAAATACAGAATGTCATAAGGATGCGTGGAAGGAGATTACCAGAAATAACACGTCAGAGATGCTGGAAGATCATTTCTTTTTGGAACAAAATTTACCGGATCTGCAGAGCGTTATTACAGCGCTCCGAAATGGGTATTGTTCTTCTGGGATTATGCAATATGAATTGACAGATTATGCATTGCAGGGAGTGGAAAATCAGTTCGAGGATAATAATAGCATTTTTGCGGGAGAACGCTGGTTCTTATACATGTGTCTGAAGAAGATTTACAATGGCGAATTTGACCGGCAGCAGGAAAACTGGTTTTATGCATATCTTTTGATTAAAGAAAACATACGGGCTGAATTGCTGCAATCTAATGATAATGTAGGGTTTGAAAATTTTGACAGATACCAGAGCCGGAAAAAGGAACTGATCCAGGATTCTATTTTCCGGAATGATGCGGTACGTCTGGCAGTGCGCGAAAATCTATTAGGGAAAAATATGTGTTCCCTGGAATTGCGGATAAGCCCGGAAGATAGTATACAGAAAAATTATGATATGATCCGGGAATTGGATACTGTGATCGGAGAACCCCGGGATAAATATTTTTATACCATGCATTTTATCAAAGGGCAGGATGAGGAAGACTATGTGGGCGAATTTGTTCAGTGCAGACATTATCGTAAACGAAAAGAAATAGAGAAAAAAGTAAAAGCGCTTGTGGGACTCAGAGAGGAGCATCCTAAATGTGCCAGTAGAATTCTCGGAATTGATGCGGCCGCTAATGAAATCGGATGCCGCCCGGAAGTGTTTGCCAGCGGATTTCGATACTTGCGGGGGCACGTAAAAACGGTGGATGATGGAATAACTAAGAATCAGATTCCCCAGCTTCGCGTGACTTATCATGTGGGAGAAGACTTTTTGGATATTCTTGATGGGCTGCGTGCCATAGACGAGGCAATTAATTTTCTGAATATGGATTGTGGGGATCGTCTGGGACATGCATTGGCATTGGGATTGGATGTGGAAGAGTGGTATCGTTCTAAAAATAATCATATTTTGATTCCACAGCAGGATTATCTCGACAATCTGGTATGGATGTACAACCGGCTGGTCCAGTTTGACATCCAGGGAATGGATGGATTAAAGGATTACATCAGAAAAAAATATAAGACATATTTTTATAAGATATATGGGAAATTTATGGATTATGAAATCATAGAAAAGATTCTGAAAAAGGCGCAAACGTCATATGAGAACCTGGGTGTTCAAAGTTCTTTTCGCAATGACAGGTATGAATTTAATATTTGTCAGTACTATGATGCGTGGAAGCTTAGAGGGGACGAACCCTCGTTATATTCCCAGGGCTTTTTTCTATGGAAAGAAGATGGAACAAGGCAAACTTCTTCTTTTGTAAATCATATTTTTCCGAAACAGTTTGATATTCGTTATACGCCGGAAGTTTTTCTGCTGAATCACTACTATCATTTTAATAGTGATGTGCGAAGGGAGGGCAGACAGCGAATAGAGGTGCAGATCAGACCAATGTATATCAAAGGGGTTAAGCTGATTCAAAAAGAGATGCAAAGAAGGATTGGTAGAAGAGGAATTGCAATAGAGACGAATCCATCCTCTAATTATCTGATTGGAACATTTAAAAGCTATGCGAAACATCCGATATTTAATTTGTATAACAAGGAGTTGACATTTGATCCGGAAAAACTGAAGAACTGTCCACAACTGATGGTTTCGGTTAATACGGATGACAAAGGAGTGTTCAGTACTTCGCTGGAAAATGAGTATGCATTGCTTGCCAGCGCGTTGGAGCAGATGACGGATGACGAGGGAAACTATATTTATAATAAGTCTATGGTTTATGAATGGATCGATGCTGTACGGAGAATGGGAAATGAGCAGAGCTTTCGTTTCAGAGCGGCTTTGGATCGAATAGAAAAAAATGAGAACAGACTGGATAAAACAACGGGTGAAGAATACCAGCTTATATTGGATTAAGAAAGTGGAAGGAACAGGGACACTTATGGCAAAAATTTTTTTTGTATCAGGAAACGAAGAAAAATTCGGGGAAGTACAGGAATTCTGTAAAACGGATAATGTAGCAGTTGAAATGTATAAGAAAGACATAAAAGAGCTGCAGACAGAAACTGTTAAAGAATTGGTGGAGCATAAGGCATTGGAAGCGTTTAAAGAAGTACGCCGTCCGGTGCTCGTTGAGCATACAGCGCTATACATACGTGCATTTGGCGAAATGCCAGGTCTGCAGACAGCATATTTTTATAAGCATCTGGGTTGTCAGGAGATTATTTCTTATTGTAATTACAAAAATGATCATGTAGCTATTGCGAAATCCTTCTTTTGTTTTTGCGATGGAATTCAGTTTTTACATGGCAGTGGGAGTGAACTAGGTCATATTAAAAAAGAATATGATCTGGAATCAGAAGGGTTTGACTGGGATAGAATCTTTATCCCGGATGAGGATAATCCTGAACAAAAAACATATGTGGTGTCGAAAAAAGAGCGTTCGATGCGAAAAAAGGCATGGGAAGATCTGAAGCCGGGGATAGAAAACTGGCTGAGCAATCAGGAAACAAAAAGAATGGCTGAGGAGACGGAGCAAGAGAATCACATAAAGAAACTTGCGGGACTGATTAAAGAAAAGCGCGTTTTGTTATTTCTGGGAGCAGGAATCTCTGCCAGTATAGGGTTTCCTTCATGGAACCGGATGATTATGGAGCTGGGAGAACAAGAGGGATATGATAGCCGTTTGTTTGAGGTGTATGGTGATAAGCTGACACTTGCGGAATTTATAAACAGAGATACAGAGGAAAAGACGTATCAGTTTTTAGAAAACAGATTTCAGCTGAATGAAGAAATGGAAGAGAAGCTGAAAACATCGGAAATTTACCGGATCTTATATGAGCTTGATTTTCCAGTGATTTATACGACGAATTATGACAATCTTATCGAAACATATTATGGCATGCAGAAACATAAGTATAATAAAGTATCCAGAATAGAAGATAATGAGAACAATAAACCGGACAGTACCAGGATTATGAAATTTCATGGTGATATAGGAGTGGAAGAAAATATTGTGCTGACAGAAAGCCAGTATTTTAAGCGGATGGATTTTCAGAATTTCATGGATATCCAGCTACAGGCAGATCTGACACAGTATCATGTGCTGTTTCTGGGGTATGGTATATCAGATGTAAACATCAAATTACTTTTGTATAATGCCGCCCAAAGATGGGGAACTTATAAAAAAAGAAAGAATTCCTATGTGTTCACAGCAACGCCGAATGCTGTGCAGAAGGCTGTATTTGAGAAGAATGGAATTATAAGTATTTCTGCGGCAGACATCCTGGATAAGGAAAAGGCAACGCTGGAATTCCTGCGGAAACTGTTGGAGTATACGAAATAGGAAAAGAGAGTAATGGCTTTTTCGTGGATTGGAGGAATTAGTTATGGAGCAGCGCGTTTTTATTTCGTATAATTCCGATGAAAAGGTTATGTTTTGTTTTTGGAAGATGTTTTTTGAGGCCTGTGGACTCTGGGTAATTGAAAAAATTCTGGGCAGAGACGAGGATATCAGTGAGCAGCAGCCGCATTTGCTGATACTGGGAAATGAAGATTTTCAGCTGATTGAAAACAGAATAAGAAAAAACAGGGTGTATCTGGTAAAAAATAACAGGAATTATAAGGAAGTGCTGAAATGCCGCCCCGATATTCTGGATGTTGGGAAATGGTATAAAAATGATAAAAATTTTCGTCAGGTATTGCTATGTCTTTTTCGGGATCAGGATGCTGCCGGTGTTTTGCCGGAACTGGTTCATTTTTTTAAACATGGACAGATATGGGGGGCTGCGTGGTTATATCAGGAGCTGGCGGACGAGGGAAATAAGCATATTGATGCATGGATTATGAGCCAGTGCAGTATGACATTGGAAGGGCTGCAGAAACGGAAGAACAGAAACTGGTATGCAGATTTTTTTGAAATCTACTGCGAGTATATTATGTGCGGAGCCGGTGTTAAAAGCCTTTTCAGCCGGAGCAATGAATGCGAAAGATTGCTGGAAAAATGTAAAATTTTATCGCAGAAGCGTGGATGGACATCATCTTTGTATCTGTTATCCGGAAAAATATGCGGCTTATCTCAAATGGAAGAACAGTATGCCAAATACTATTATCTGAGTATTGGAGAAGAGCAGAAGAATACGGATGTCTGGTATCTTCTTGGACATGAATTTGAAAAAAAGCAGGATGCGTATAAGGTGGCTTTGACATATTATAAAAAAGCCTATGATTGTGACTTGCAGTCCTATAGGGCACTATATAAATTAGCTGTTTTTGCAGAAGAGCAAAAGGAGTGGATGGACGCATTTCAGATGTTTCAGAAGATTAAGCTTATGCTGGAAGACCTGAAAGCTGTGGATATGATATGGATACGGGAATTGCTTTATTCTCGTAAATCATGTAAAAAGCTCATAAGAATATGCCAGAACAATGTAGCGAATATACATGCGGCGGAACAGTATGAAATGCAATTGCGGGATTTTGACATTAAGATGGAAAAGACTGAAATATTCAGCAAATTGTTTTATGGTATGTTTGGAAAAAGCAATGAGGAGATAAAAAAGGAAGCGTTAAAGGAAATAAGAGAAAAAATGAAGTTAAGATGTATGGAGGAATAAAAGTGGGTACAGACGGAAAAACAGGAACAGTCCTGGAAGTTGGAAAAGTTGCAATTATTAAGTATGAAAAAGTAGATAAATTTAAAACGTCAGTTTTTTATAATGTTTATAAGAATGCGTTTGATATTACGCAGGAAATTATTAATGATAATCAGATATATCAGCAGAATTACTCCCAGAACACGAATGGAACAAATTTACGTAATTCTGAACAAATTTACAATATCATCTTCTTTACAGGAGACAGAGGAGCAGGAAAAACATCTGCCATGCTTTCATATATGGAGTTTTTAAAAGATTATTATAGAAATGCCAATAATCCGAATAAAGACATTGGAGAACTGGTGTTTTCGAGAAGAGATATTATGTTTACCGGGCTGGAATATATTGATGCATCCTCTTTGACCAGTAAAGAAGATATATTAGGCAGTGTTTTGTCAAAGATGCTGAAAAAGTGGAAAGATGAAGAAAAAAGGAGTTACGGAGAACGAGGAATCAGACGCGAAGACGATTATACATATAAAAAACGCCAGATTCATATGCGGTTTAATGAAGTGTATGAAAACGTCAAAAAATTGAGAAGTACAAAAGATGTAATGGAAACGGAAAGTGATATGTTTATGGAGACTCTGGAAAGTATGTCAATTACCTGGAATCTTCAACAGTCGTTTCAGCATCTGGTAAAGGAGTATCTGGATGTCATGGAGTATCCGGGAAGTGAGAAGCAGATTGGACGGGGAAATCATTTTCTGGTAATTTCTATTGATGATCTTGATATGAATGTAGAATCAGGATTTGAACTTATGGAACAGATACGAAGATATCTGATGGGACCGAATGTATTAGTGCTGTTATCAGCTAATTATGAGCAGCTGGAGAAGATATGCTATAATTATTATATTTCAAAATTTGAAAAGGCAATGAAGCACAGTGACATGGATACATACTGTATGCGTCTTTCCAGAGATTATCTGGAAAAAATCATACCGGTACAGCGCCAGGTAGTATTATATTCGGGTGGAGCATGGGATTATTTTGGATCGAAACCATTGACAATACAGTATAAGATGGGAGAAACGGATTCGGGCCCAACGGAGGAGCTTCTTGTATAATTCAAA
>DNJW01000310.1:0-221 GCA_003488965.1 Lachnospiraceae bacterium
CCTGCTCAAAATTATGTATGGAATTGCCGATGTTTCCATGCAGTGCAGTGCTGAGTTTTTCTACGATGATTTTGTAATCGTCTTTCATTCCATGCCCAATCCAGTCGAGCATGATTCCTACAAACCCATATTTATAAAATTCTGCAATAAATTCTTTATCCTCTTTTGCCAGGTCGATTCCTTTGCATTTTTCTTCTACTACATTGGCAATCAGGCTGTAG
>DNJW01000310.1:540-11206 GCA_003488965.1 Lachnospiraceae bacterium
GGCAATCAGGCTGTAGGTCAGCTTATATAAATAGCTTTCAATTTTCTCCCGGCTGACACAGCGGTATACATTGAGGATAAATGGTTTGTTTTCAATCACGGCTTCAAAGATTTGGCACATTCCTTCCTGCCATGTATCATAGGTTTTTTTCCCTTGCAGTGCCTGTTTTCCGTCTTCCACACATACCCATTCAACAAGGTCATAAATATCTTTAAAATGATAATAAAATGTCATACGGCTGATACCGCAGTCTTCCGTTAAATCGTTAATGGTTATTCTATCCATCTGTTTGTGCTTCAGAAGTTTTTTTAGCGATACCCCAAGTGCCTGCTTCGTCGTATTTGTCATAGTTTTTTCCCTGCATCTGATTCCATCTGACAGCTGCTTTTTTATAAATCATAGTACATCTTAAACTCTGCCGGGTTCGGAATCTGCTCCAGTTTTTTCAGTTCTTCACGCTTGCGTACAATCCATACGTCAATCAGGCGTTGAGGGAATACACCGCCTTTTGTCAGATATTCATGGTCTGTTTCCAAAGCATCCAGTGCTTCCCCTAATGATTTGGGCAGTCCTTTAATGTTTTTCTGTTCTTCCGGCGATAAGGAGTAAAGATTAAAATCATAAGGTCCCCAGCCGTTTTTCTCAGGGTCAATCTGATTCTCAATACCGTCTAAGCCAGCCATCAGAATAGCGGCATAAGCATAGTAAGGATTGGATGTGGCATCCGGATTGCGCAGTTCAAAACGTTTGGTTTCCGGTGACTTTGCGTAAGCGGGAATACGGATAACGGCACTGCGGTTAGAAGTAGCATAACCTACCGTTACAGGCGCTTCGAAACCCGGAACCAGTCTCTTGAAAGAATTGGTAGAAGGATTGGTAAAAGCACATAAAGAAGCGATATGCTTCAAAAGCCCTCCGATAAAATAATGGGCGGTACGGCTCAGTCCCGAATAGCCTTTTTCATCATAAAACAAAGGTTTTCCATCCTTAAGCAGCAGCATATGTACATGCAGTCCGCTGCCAGCCTCCTGATAAATCGGTTTGGGCAGGAAAGTGGCCGTTTTTCCTTCCTGGGCGGCCATATTTTTAATGATATATTTGATAATCATAGTATTATCCGCCATTGCAGGCATGTCCGCCAGCTCCACTTCGATTTCCATCTGGCCTGGTCCGCCTACTTCATGATGATGATATTTTACTTTAATACCCCAATCCTCCATCATCATGCACATCTTGCTACGTAAATCGTATCCCACATCTTGGGGAGATGCCACATGATAACCGCCTTTATAAGGAACCTCATATCCGTTATTTCCTGCGGTATCCAGACTGCAGTTCCAATCCGCCTGCCTGGTATCAATTTTATAGCCGCACTGTTTGGGTGTTACTTCATAACGGGCGCTGTCGAACAGATAAAACTCGAATTCCGGTCCGATAATCATCCGGTCTGCAATCCCGCTTTCCTTCATATATTCCATTGCACGTAAACTTACATTTTTGGGATACTGGTCAAAAGGCTTGTTTTCCCCTTCCCCGATGGTGCATACATTTCCGCACATGGTCAGTGTGGGAACAGATGCAAAAGGATCCACATAAGCCGTATCCGGATCCGGTAAAAATACCATATCGCTCTTCTCAATAGGTGCATATCCGTAATTGGAACCATCGAAACCAATGCCATAAACAAAGGTACTCTCCCCAAAACGTTCTACCGGAATGGTAATATGCCTCCAACGGCCGTCAATATCCGTCATCTTAAAATCAATCATACGGATTTGCTTTTCCTCACATAGTTTTTTGATTTTTTCAATCTTGTCCATACCCTAGCCCCTTTCTTGCCGCAGCTTTTATCCTGACGCCCTTTTCTTGCGGCAGAACATAAAATAATAAAATTTTTTTGCAATCTGCCAGACGGTGTTGCAGACAGACCTTTTGATACCCGAATCCTTACAGTAAACTTATTATAGCATATTTGTCCGTTTTTACACTACTCTTTTTGTTTCCTTCATAAAAGAACAACAAAAACATTGCTATACAATAGATGTGGATTTCGTTATAATATTAAAAAGCAGCTTAAACATATGGTTTCAGATGGGGGAGAAAGATATATGGATGAAAATGAAAGGGAAGCGGCGGTAAACACAGAGGGAACGGTAGAGACGGGCATAGCAGCAGAAACAATAGAAGGACAGCCGAAAAAAAGCGGAGGGAAGAAAGCTGTTTTTATCGGATTCCTTATCTGTATTTTGGGAGCTGCGGGAATAGGGGCCTATGTAGTTTTTACAGTGCTTCCCCAAAAGGGCTATAGGGATTATACAGTACAGAAGGAACAGTATTATGTGGAATATTCGGAACAGTATGATTATTGGGATGTGCTTACGGTGGAATATCCCAGACTGGAAGGTGTGGAAGAGGAACAGGAGGAGAAGCTGAATCGGCTGATGTATGATGCGGCGATGAATAGGGTGAACTACTGGCATCTGGAGCCGGACGAAGACGTGAAGGAACTGCAGGAGGAATATAGCCTTTTCTGCAGCGATGTCAGATGCGATGTTACTTATCATAGCCAATACTTGTTAAGCGTATATTTTGAGGAACTTTATGCACCGATTAGTCCGGTTTACTATACCTATTACACAGAGCGGGGCCTGAATATGGATTTGATGACGGGAGAAAACTACGGACTGTCGGATATTTTTCTTATCAATGCAGGATTTGTAGACTTATGGTGCAAAGAGGCAAATAGGAAGTATGGGGACAGTTTGCCGTATACGAAGGATACATGTGAACTTTTGTTTCAGTGGTTTTGGGAAGGAGGAGGGGAATTGGGCGAGTATTATGAATTTTCCCCCTTTTTCTATATCACAAAGAGAAAAGAGTTTACAATCGGCATAGCGGTTAATCCCAAACCGGCCGGAATTACCGGAGGTGCGCCGGAGGGCACTGTTTACAGCGCGGTTTTGACTGCAGCCGATTTGGAGCCTTACAGAATAGAGTCCGAATTCTGGGATATATATGACAAGTCGGAGAATGCGGGAAGAGTGTTTGAATGCTTGGATTTGCAAGAGAATCTCTGGCTGGGAGAAGATGCAAGTATATGGGATTACTGGTCGGACAGATAAAAATGGCGGATTGGGAGGTTTGCGGATTATGACGGATAGAGAACTGTTAAAAATAGTCTTATGTGAAATGAGCCAGGATGAATTGAGCAGCCTGCTAAATAGGCAGGGGCTGGAAACGGAACAAGGAAAGGCGCTTCATGATTTTCTGAGGCAGAAGGATGTGGAAGAGGCCATGGGAAAACGGTTTGCTTTGGAGACACAGGCAGTGTCCAGGCCGGATACGTTGAAATTGGCAATTTACCGGTTTTTGAGACGTATTGATATGGAAGAGCCGGAGTTTTATAAAAAATGCGGAATCAGTAAAGACCATTATTATCAGATACGCGACGGGAAAATTAAACGGGCGAGAAACAAGCGGCTGTTTTTCCGGTTTGTGCTTATACTGCGGCTGGATTATTTCGAGGCGGTATATTTGCTGAACCTGGGCGGACATCTTTTCAATCCGTCGCTGTCTATGTATGATTATATTATTGCCCATTGCCTATACCGGAAAATCTATGATTTTGACGCAGTGGACGAGCTGCTGGAGAAATATGGACTGGAATCCATATGGGAAAAAAACGGTTAACGAAGAAGGTGTGGACATAGGAGGTGCCGGATGGAATTAAATGGTTTTTATATCGGGAGTAAAAAAATGCTGGAGGAAAATTTCCTTCCGTTCCGGCGGGTATGGGAAAACCTGGAAGCCGGGCTGTATCAAGAATGTATCCGCACGTTTCCGGATGGGGATATGCTGACAGAGGAAATCCTGGATATGGCAGGATGGCTTCTGAATGGGAGGACGCAGCAGCCGATAGAAATGAGGCAGCTGGAGAAATACCGCCGTTTTGCCAAAAGCAATGGAGAGCAGATAGACCGGCTGGAGTATGAGGCGAAAAACGAGAAGCAGAAGGGGCTTTTATATTTATGCGTATTGATGCATGTCCATGCAGGCTGCCGCTGTATGGAAAAAGAAACAGAGGAATTTATCAGCCGTTTGCTGAAAGAAAAAGAAGTATTGGTGGGAGAAGCGGACAGAGCGGGAGAACCGGATGTTTACAGGCAGCAGTGCGGCGTGGCCAGGGGAAAATTATATCATCTGGATGGAGAAGGGCGGATTGTTTCCCCATGTGACGGGGAAGTGCTTCCTATGGCTAAGGAACTGCGCAATATATGCAGCTTTGCATATACGGATAAGCTGGGACTTATTGCGGTCGATAGGGACGGAAAGGTACAGGCAAAGGGAGGACAGGCTTTTATAGAAATTCCTTCCGGGAAAAAAATAGTAAGCGTGTCAGCTTATCTTTCTAATTATATGCTGCTGGGTGAGGAAGGGGAGGTTTATACCAATATTGATATGGACTTGTCTGAGTGGACAGATTTACGTTATATTTATGTAGGGCTGAACAGCGCTGCAGGGATTAAAAAGTGGAGCGGGAATGTGGTGACGGTAGGCATCGGGAAAGCCGGAGAGTTTACGGATGCCGCCAGAATATGTACATACCGCAGCCGCGCAGAACATTATATCGTCCTGTTTGTCAACGGGGAGGCAAGGGATGATGAAGGAGAGGTTTATGGGAATGTAACGGCGGTAACGCTTGCGGAGGACGGATATTACTATGCCGTGCGAGACGGAAGAATTTATAGGAGACGTTACGGGGAAAAAAGCACGCTTTATATGCAGGCAAAATATCCCGTCAGTCAATTGCTGTCAGAGCAGGGAAAACTATATATATTATAGGACCGTATTTTACAAATAATAAATTAGCGACAGCGGACAGGCAGGAGAGTATAATTTTATGGAATAACGGGAAATAAGCTGCTGTAGGAGGAGATAGAAATGCCGCAGGGGATTATATTAAGCGTTTTTGGGGGACTGATAGGCGCTGTGATTGCAGCGGTGCTGGCCGGTCTGGCATTGATGATGCTGAGTGGGAGAACCGGAAAAAAGAGGCTGGAAGAACCGGAAAAAAGGAAAATAGCTTTGGGGAAAGATAACGGGGACAGCAGAGGGAATGAAGAACGCAAAAAGCAGATGCAGCTTCTGGCCTCCCTCAGGATGCAGGCTAAAAAGGCTGAAGCGGAAGCGGTATACAGCCAGTTCTTCGGGAAGATTGGAGAGCCGGTTCAGAAGCTTCTGGCCTTGGCAGAGGAAAAAGAGAAAACAGCTGATTGTGAAAGAATACTGCGGGAAGAGATTCAGCTGCCTTTAAGGGAAGCGGTTCATACGTTTCACGCTTCTTTTACGGATAAGGGTCTTTTATTTCCTGAAAGACAGGAAGAGGAAAAGGCTGTTCTTACAAGCCGGCTGGAGAAGCTTTCTGACCGTGATATTGCCGACGGGATTAGGAACTGCAGGGAAAGAATGGCAGAGGCGGAAAGGTATAGAATCCCAAGGGAGGCAATCGATAGCTCGGCCGCATATTTGCATAAGCTGATAGAAATACCGGCTGCAGAGCCGGATTGGGAACAGATGCCGGATTTGGCGGACGGGATTCGAAAAAGTTTTGTGCGGAGCGGAATCTATCCCTTGTTTTGGGATGATGAAAAACTGAAAGAAAGGCCGGATTTATGCGCTATGTTTATCAAGGTACATGGCAGAGTGCTGCAGCTTCCAGGATTGTTTATTGAAGGGAGCAACGGGCTGCAGCTGTATGGAAATTTTCAGGGAACATGCCGGAATGGAGGGAAAAATGGGGATAGGATTAGGTCCGAAAGCAGTGAGAAGTAAAGAGGCGGAGGAATTATACAGGAACTGTATCAAATTGCGTGACAGAAACAGTAAATTGCGGAAAGAAAACTGCGAGCTGCGGAAAAAAAATCAGAAGCTTCTTCAGGAGCAGAAGCAAATATTGGGGGATGCTGATAAAATGATTTCTTGCCTGCGCGGTGTACAGGAACAAATAGAGTCATGGAACCGGCAGGACGGGGATTTTTTTGATTCTATAATGCCGGCGGTGCAGATGCTTTACGGTTATATTTCGGCAGGAGATACAGAAGGGGCGGCAGAAATGCTGAAAAATATTAGAAGACAGTTCCGCGGCGGATGGAGGTCACTGGAAAAAGAACATGGGCTGGTGTGCGGGAAGAAAACGGAAAAGCAATTGCAGGCCAGGGATTTAAAGGATGCATTGCAAAGATATAAGGATGCAAGGGAGAGTTATGAAAAGACTGTCTTATACCAGAATCTGGTGCTGCCGCTGCTCTGCATTATGGCAGATATCGATATTCTGGCGCCTGACGGGAAGTGGAAGCAGGAGATGGATGAGATTTTTCGGAAAGAAGGACTTCGGGCGATGTACTGCAATGAACTGCCTTTGGATGATGCAGCCAACCGCAGCCAGTTTGTCAGAATGAACAAAGGGGTAGAGACACCGGGGCTTTTCCGGGTGAAGGAAGAACAAGGGTATGAGCTGTTTGGTAATTATCAGGGGCGGGTGAAAAAGGGCGGAAAAGAGGATGGGCGTGAATAGGAGAGAAAAAGAGCCGCTAGGCATATTGGATAAATTTCATATTCAAGTCAGCGATATCAGGGATTATCAAATTATCGGCATTGATCCGGGTGCAGGGGAATGGTCTGCTTCAGGAGTGGAGCTTTTAGGGAACACCATAGACAGAGTGAAGGACTTGTATGTTTTGAACGATGGAAGGACATGCAAGGACAGTTCCGTATTATATTACAGCAAGGATGCGGAAAACTGGGAAATCGGCGAAAGAGCCGGAAAGTTAGCGGACAACGAAGAAGCCAAAAGGGGATTTTACGAAAACTTTAAGGTATTGCCGGGCAGCCCATATGCGCAGGAATGCTACGGGGGCAATTTTGAAAATCCTACGATGGAAGACTTGATGCGGCAGAATTTCCAATGTATTGTAAAACGGCTGTTTGTAGACGGAGGAAATAACCTGAGGGGGAAAAAATGTATTTTTTTTGTAGGTCGTCCGGCCAGCCTGGATTGGGAGAAGGCAGAACTTTCCTATTGTGATATACTGCACCAGGCTCTTCAAACACAGGGGATGGAGAAGGAAGAAATACAGATAGCGATGGTTTCTGAGGCACAGGCTTCCCTGGCAGCGGAAATTTACGGCAGAGGGCTGGATTTGAAATCGGGGCGCTGTCAGGTTGTGATAGATGTAGGTTCCAGCACAGTGGATGCCATCGTGGTAAAAGACGGGAAGGTCATAGGAGAATACAGCCGTCAGATTGGAGCCGGATGTATTGAAGAAAATATGCTGGAATTGTGGATGTATGACGACTGCAGTCAGGACGGAGCGGGAAGGAGCCGTCTGGAGCAGTATTTTTCGCAGGATGGTCAATATAGACAGATAGTTTCGGCCAGAAAACGGTTAAGGGAAAAGCTGAGAGAGGTTCCTTATATCAGTGGGGATTATTTTGAGGAGTTCAAGTTTTCTAAAATAAGTAAATTTTATAAGCTATTAGATATTCCTCCGGCTCTTTTGCGGTTTGAACTGCGGATTCATAAAGAAAATTACTTCGGACAGAATGGGAGTGGCGGTACAAAAGGCAATGGGCAATGGATTTCTATAGAAGGAGAAGGGGATTTCCTTGGAATTAATAATAAAACAATGGAAAATGCCATATATAGGATGCCTATTTTCGTTCCTTGTACAGAGTATGGAGAACGGGATAATCCGTATAAGCAGGCCTGCATATACCGGTCTTATTATGAGGCATTGGCACATTTTATAAGAGGGGTGAAGGAAATGCATTTGAAGGATGAGCCTTTGCCCGATGTAATCATTACAGGAGGAGCCGGTGTCATGCCGTTTGTAGGAGGGTTGATTCGGGGAGAGCTGGGCGTGGAACCGGAGAATTCAGCCCAGCCCAGTTATACGGTTTCCAGAGGGCTGGCATACATCGGTTATGCGGAAATTAAGAAGAGGGAAGAGCTTACAGCTATTAACCGGATTATTTCAAAAGTATTTGCGGAGAATGCAGGAAATTTGTCCTATCAGATTAAGGCCTCTTTCAGCAGATGGATTGTGGACCAGAGGATGGAGACACTTAGAAAGTGGAAGGATTTCGGTTACGGTACTTCATTGGATGAGGCTATCAATCAAACATATCATTATAAAAGCAAAGATATCGGGGAAATGGAACTGGTGGAAAACTGGTGGGAGGAACGGATTAAACCCAAAATTGTAAAGGAGGTTCAGAACCGGTTTAAAGAGCTTTATAAAAAGGAAGAGGTTTCTTATGATTTTACAGTTCATGAGCAGATTGTGGAAAATGCCTATAGGGAAAGCCGGACAACCAATGTCAATTTTGATTGGAGCAGCGCTTTAGGCGGATGGACTGCATTGTGGACAAACACAGGAAAAACGGATTATACGTCTGAAAAAAGAGAAAAGTTTTTCCAGAAGGCCCAGGAGCATTATGAAGAAATGCAGGCCAATGTAAGAAAGCAGAAATCGGTTTGCGAACTGGCACAAATCCATGTGGATGAAATTATAGACGGCTTTAAAGAGGAGCTTTGTCAGGATGTGTCTGCTTATGTAGAGGGGCTGACGCCTTATATTGTCCGCCAGTAGCGGGAAGGAGAAGATGATGTCGGTTTTAAAGGAGGCTGGGGCAGCAGTGAGCCGCAGCTGCAGGAAAATTTTTTATTTTATCAGCGATGATTACGATATCATTCCGCGGCTTATTGACAGTAATCCGATGGTATTTGCCCAGCTGATGAGAGGAAAAATAAGCGAGGAATATTTTGCGGGCCAAAATACGTATAAAAAATTGTATAGTCAATATGTGGAAGACTGCCATTATCTGCTGAAGCCCTTGCTTTTTGCCGATGGGGACGGTCGGGCAAGGCAGGAGAGCAATCGGAGGAAACCGGGAGCCCGTATTTTTGTCTGTACAGATTTTCATCTGCTTAGAGAAACGGAACGGGGCATGATATTGAAGCAGTTTCTGGATTATGCGGAAAAGAAGGAGTGTCTGCTTCTGCTGTCTTCGCCGGTGCTTGCCTTGCCTTGCGGATATGAGCAGATTGCAGAAGTTATCGATGTGCCGGGACCGGATACGGAGGACATCAGGGAGCAGCTTTTCGGTTATGCTGCCGCGCAGACCCGGAAAAGGGGAGAAATGCTGGATGAAGGTGCAAAGGCGCGGATTGCAGAGGCAGCGGATGATTTTAAGGGATTGGATTTTCATGAAATAGAAGCTGTTATATATGAAGTCACAGGAAAATATGGCAGTTTTTATGGCAGGAGCGGGGAGCAGAAGTGCGTGGCGGCCAGCGATGATTTTGCGGTGATTGCCGAAGCCCGCCGTGCCAGAGCGGATACGGCGAAGAAAGAGAAGGCACGCAGGGATTCGACGGTGACAATTCTGGAAACCGGAAATCTGGTGGCAGGCTTGGGAAAATATAAGACATGGTTCGAGGGGCGGCAGGATGCCATTAAAAATCCGGCCAAGGCGCGAAGAATGGGACGGGAGCCAATCCGCGGGGTGCTGATGACCGGATTGCCAGGGACAGGAAAGACCCAGGGGGCAAAGTATACGGCATACCGGCTGGGGATGCCTTTGGTTCAGCTGCGTATCGATAATCTTCTGGGGGGACTGGTGGGCGATTCCGAGAAGAATTTTAAAAGATACCGCAAAAGGATTGAAATGCTTGCTCCTTGTGTAGTTTTGATTGACGAGATAGAAAAACTTTTTTCCGATGAAAGAAGCGGAAAGGGAGGGGGAAGCGAGGTAAAAATGAATATCTTTACCGCCCTTCTGGATTGGATGCAGGAAAATAAAAAGGGAATTTTCTTTTATGCCACATGCAATTCTGTAAAAAATCTTCCGCCGGAGCTTTTGAGGGACGGAAGGTTTTCCATGCGTTTTTGCGTTTTCATGCCGACTTACAGAGAATTGGTAGAGATTATCTGTTTTCATATGAAACGGGTGAACGACTTGTCGGAAGGGGAGGTGTTCCGTTGTGCGGAAGAAATTTCCGGAAAAAATGGAGAAATTTTTCCTAAGGCGGCGGAAAAGTTTTTGCATCAGGTTACTCAGTATGGAAGGGCAAAAAAGAGAAATATGTTTTTTACAGGCGCGAATATAGAAGCGCTGATTAATAATGTGCAATATTGTCTTCCGGGCGGACAGGCAAGGGGAATCGGGCAGTATGTAGATGCTATGATGACTAGCGCGGAGAGCGAGTTCTGCCAGCCTTACGGCGAGACGAATTTGAAAAACGCCGTGGAATTCTGGCTGGATGCTCTGGAGAATACTTTTACGGATGCGGCCGGTTACGGCAAGGACAGCTATGGGAGAGAACGTCCGACCCCCTTATCTTTTTACCGTTTTGATAAGCAGGAAGCTGATTTTCATAAAGATGCCATAGATTTTGATAATGAATATGACAAATATTTATATGAGATTTTTCGTGAGAAGATACGGCAGGCTTATGTGCAAAGGGTGAAAGGGGAATAATGTCCGGCATAATACACAAAGCAAAACAAGAAACACATACGCAAAATGACGAAATGCACAAAGCAGAGCATTTTTTGCTTACAAAAAAATATTTTTTCGTTTATAATAAAAATATAAATTTGTT
>DNJW01000247.1:0-2226 GCA_003488965.1 Lachnospiraceae bacterium
ATTCAATTATCAAAGCAACTCTTTTTCTATATCTGCATATACTGTTACCGTAATCTAGCCCGCAAAGCGGGCATTGCCGCACAGCTTTTTCTAAAAGGCTCTCCTTAACCGGGAAGTCTTTACTTTTCTGCTAAAAACTCAAACTCCCCCTCTCATCATTTCCCGGCAGCCCCTTCGCAGAACTTTCCTGAACTTGCCCCAGCATCTTCCTATCCCCTTACAGAGTAAATATCCAAGCAGCATCCCAAACACATTGTTCATGATATCGTCCAGTTCGAACTTGCCCCTCCGTTTCCATAGCTGGAGGCATTCCACCGACAGACTGAACAAGAATCCTGCCAGCACTGACCAGCCGATTTTTCGAAACGGAGCCCATAAAATGTAAAGCAGTATTCCCAACGGAATCAACATAAGGATATTTTCCAGCCAAAGAGTTAAATGCCAGCTGTCTGTTCCCCATGTTCCAAACGGCCTTAGATTCATTGCATATGCCGCTCCCTCCTTTCTTGATAAAACCGTTATACCAAGAACCAGATAACAGTAAAAACCCAGCAATGCAACAAAAGGCGCCTTGAGACATTTTAGGAGCATACCGCGCCCTAAGCTTTTCCGTAAGCAGACAGACCGGAACACGCAAACAATGCAGTAAAGACATGCCAGCACAGCTCCTATTATCATACCTTTATACGAATAATCGTAAAAAAATACCCTACAGTCATTAACTGCTGCCGTTAACACTATTTTGATACCTTCCTTCATTTCCATCTTTCTTTATATATCCCCACTCCAGAATATCTGCAATTCTCTCGCATGCATACCCGTCGCCATAAGGATTGGAAGCATGCTCCATCTTTTTATACTCCTCCGAGTCATTTAACAGTCTGGTAAATTCCTCATAAATTACATTCTCCTGTGTCCCTACCAGTTTAAGCGTCCCCGACTCAATTCCCTCAGGGCGTTCCGTTGTATCCCTCATCACCAATACCGGTTTTCCCAGGGACGGAGCCTCTTCCTGAACCCCTCCTGAATCCGTAAGAATCAGATAACTGTATTTCATAAAATTATGGAAATCCAGCACATCCAACGGCTCTATAATATGCATGCGCTCCTCTTTCCCCCCTTCCGAGGTCTCGCCAAAAATTTCTTCCGCCGTCCTGCGGACCTGCGGATTCATATGAATCGGATAAATCGCTTTCACATCCGGATGCTCGTCCATAACACGCCGGATTGCCTTAAACATATGACGCATCGGTTCTCCTAAGTTTTCGCGCCGGTGTGCCGTAATCAGAATCAGCCTGGAATCCTTTGCCCATACCAGTTCCGGATGAGAATAATCGTCCCTGACGGTCATCTTCATCGCGTCAATTGCCGTATTGCCTGTTACCCATATCCTCCCTGCGTCCCTGCCCTCCCGGATCAAATTATCCCTGGATACGGCCGTCGGTGCAAAATTATACTTTGATATGATAGATACCGCTTCTCTATTAAATTCTTCTGGATATGGTGAAAAAATGTCATAAGTCCGCAATCCCGCTTCCACATGCCCTACCGGAATCTGCAAATAGAAACAAGCCAACGCTGTAGCAAAAGTGGTAGATGTATCCCCATGAACCAAAACAATATCCGGCTGACTTGTTTTTAAAACCTCTTTCACTGCATTTAAAATATTGGTTGTCACATCAAACAACGTTTGATTTTCTTTCATAATTGCAAGGTCATAATCAGGAATTACTTCAAAAATCCGGAGTACCTGTTCCAGCATCTGCTTATGCTGGCCTGTTACGCAGACAACCGTATCAATATTAGGCCTCTTTTTCAGTTCCTTCACCAAGGGACACATTTTTATCGCTTCCGGCCTTGTGCCAAAAACCAACATAACTTTTTTCAATTGCTATTCCTCCTATTAATAATCAAAAAGAAAATATTTTCGATACGCTTTAATGCGTACGCAGCCATGACAATGCACATAATAACGATTAGTATATTTAGCGGAATACAGCTTGTCAGCTGCATTAATGATAAGGGTCCCAAAATAAAAAACTGATGTACTAAATATATTTCATAGGAATATTTGTCAGCAATTTCCAGAATATGTGTACTCAACTTTTTAAAATGAATTCTGTTAAATACCTCATACAACAAAAGATAAATACCAACGCCCAGCAATACATGATTATATTTCCTGCCTGCATGATATATAGTATTGAAAAGTCCGCTAAACTTTAT
>DNJW01000247.1:2536-10608 GCA_003488965.1 Lachnospiraceae bacterium
CCACATATATCTGTATTCCATTTCCTACAACGGTTAATACTGCAAAAATGCATATCACCCATTTCCTGGCTTTCTTATTAAAATTACAGTTCTCTATCACGCCGATAAAATATCCAATAATATAACAAGAAAGCCACGCGGGATTGAAAAAATTGACATATACACCAAAAAATATTGATGCTGATACTGAAACAAGCAGCAGGGTTTTAATTCCGTCTATGTAACTTCCCACATATCTTGCTTGTAGTTTATCCAATAAAGGCGTTAAAAAATAACACATTAAAATTGTCGGCACATACCATAAGTGCTCCCCGCCCTCAATTGTCTCCCTGCCTATCAGGGCCAGCCCAAATTGATATATATCAAATACATTATCTAAATATAATAATTGAATCAGTGACATAATTATCAGTACAAAATAATATGGAATAAGTATCCTTTTTAACCTTTGTATATAAAAATCAATTTCGTTACCAATCCTTTTTCCTCCATAAAGGAATCCGGACATACACAAAAAAATTTGAACGCCTACGTTAAACCACCATGCCAGTTTCATATCCATATATTGCTGGATATGGCAAATGACTACAAAGCAAAGCGCTATCAATCTTATGAGGCTGATGCTCTTATTTACCAATTGAATCGAATTATATTTCATTTGCCCTCTTCAAATCTTCCACGGTATCTACTTCACACCACATGGTTTCCGGAATCTCGATAATTCTTACGTCGTATTCTTTTAAATAAATTAAGCTTCCCAACACTTTTTCATAATAACTGTCCGTTCCTATGTTTTCTACATACCACTGGACCAACGATACATACTTCTTTAAGAATTCTTTCGTAAACCGGTACATATTGACTGTTTTTCTTTTATCTGAATAGTCAAAATTACTCCCTTGCCACTTTCCTAAAATTAATTGCTGCGCAATATCTCCCTTTATTTGAATTACTGTACCGTCCATTGTTTTAGGATTAAAGGGACTGACAAGAATGGAACACGCGCCTGCTCCTTTCTTCAATATATCAATTGTTTCTTTATGATAATAAATATCACACTCTATCATCAGCATATCATCATCACAAAAATCAATTGCCTGATAAAGGGAAAAAATATTGTTTGTTTCCATATACTGTTCGTTTTCATAATAGCTGATTGTTGCCCCATGAAATAGATTGCCAATTATATTTTTAATATAGGATGCCTTATGGCCAAGCACAATTCCGATTTTTGTAATACCGTTTAGTATAAGGCAGTCTATTGTATTGATTAACAATGGTGTTTCTTTTACTTCAACCATAGCCTTTGGTATTTGATTTGTAATTGGATATAACCTTTTTCCGCATCCTGCTGCCAATATCAAAGCTTTCATCATAATTCTCCTTTGTAATACACACTATATTCGTGACGTCCTACCCGTTCCTCTATTGGCGGCAATTCCATATATTCGCCGTACCACCGCGTTAACCAATAATCATAATTCTTTATTCCTTGAAATATATAATTCTCAAATTCATAGTCTTCAAAATCTTGAAGATATTCTATTGGGGTTTCATACACCGCTCTGTTAAAATGCTCTCCAAACATAATATTTGCAGCATATTTTCCTTTTATTGAACAAAAAACAGCATTTTTCCTCAATTTTAGGGAAAAGAATCTTGCAAAATCTGTTTTATTCAGCAGCCCGCGGATAAACTTGATTATCCAAAAATCGCCTTTTGACGGTTTATTTTCGCAAAATCCCCATGCCTTTTGCAAAAAAACGCTTTTCCGATATACAATCTTTCTCCTTGTCAGATTATCCGGAATGATATCATAAACGAAAACATCCATATAAACCCCTAACGGTACCTTTTCTGCAGCATGTCTTTCTTGCCTCAATTCCGTATTTGTATCAATAATTTTCGCTAATGGCGCCGTAAAATCTTTATTTGTTTCTATGGATATCCATTTATGATTTTCCTTCAGCTGAGAATTTGCAGTCAAAACCAACTTTTCATAATCCTCTCTCATCACTATTACGTCTATATCATCATCCCATGGAATAAATCCCTTATGACGTATTGTTCCGAGCAATGTACCTCCGCACACCCAATATCTGATATCATTTTCCTTGCAGAATATATCTACATGCTTAAGCAGTTCTTTTTCTGTTCGTTTTGCCTCATCAAATGACATTTCTGTCATCTTCCCTAAAAAATTTTCTAACTCTTCTTCCTTAAAATCATATACTATGTAAAAATGAATTCCTTCTTTATAACCCAATCTTTCCAGTTTCTCTTTTTCAGTCTTATATTCTTTTTCTGCCAGCAGTATCCTTACGTCATCGTCAAACGGCACTAGACGTTCATGCATTGTCCGGACATTTATAATGTCCTTTTCGTCATATAAATAGCGACAGACAAACCCTTTTATTTCCTTCTCATGCCGCATTACAGAATCTTCATCATCCGATATGTAGCTTTCGATATTTCTATATCCCAAATTAACAAGGATTGTACGCATTGCATATGAATACCTATGCAGTCCATATAAAATCACTTTTCTATCCTTTGTGATTTTCCCCTCATGAATTAATTTCTCAATTCCAGTTGAAATTTCGCCAATAATACTTTTAATATAATATGACTCCACTCTAGCCTCCGTTTATCTTCCTGATAATTTCTATGGCGCGTACAATCCCCTCATCTATGGTAAATGCAGGGCGCCACCCCAATTTCCTCAAATCATCATTGCTGACAATCTGTTTATTAATAGGAGAAGCCTCCAATTTTTCATTATACGCCGGAGTATGCAGCTTAATTTTGCATTTCCCAATATTTGCGCATTTATCGGCAAACTCCTTTATCGTGCAGCTTTCCCCCGATGATATGCCATATACCAGTCCGGCTTTTCCGTTTAACAATACGGTCAAAAGTCCTGATGCACAATCCGCTACATAGGAGAAACTCCGCTGCTGCTCCCCGGTGCTGTACATTTCAATATCGTTTCCCTGTGCCGCAGCCAATAGAAACTGCGCAGCCGCCCGGTTGTCATGCGCTGCCGCGTTAGCGCCGAAAGTATGGCAAGGTCTTGCAATTACCGCATCTGTCCCGTATTCCTGACGATAAGAAAGACAGAGTGTTTCCGCTGCCATCTTCCCGACCGGATAACAGGCCCGCACCGTCAGATGTTCTTTATATTCCTGCACTTCCCCGGTAGAAATACACAAAAATCGGCATTCCTTATTATTTCTCCTTGCCATTTCAAGCGCATTTCGTGTGCCGATGACATTTGACAAAAGCACTTCCGCCGGCATTTCCCTGAATGCTTTCGGATGCCCATACCCCGCCGCATTGATTATATAATCAACGCAAATATCTGCGCTCATATCAGTGATATCTGCTTCCATAAACTGCAGGACTCCACAACAGCCATGTCCAAACCGCTTTTCTAACCGCTCTCTGCTCCTGCCCATGGCATATATGGTTATTCCTGCGTCAAAATATTCATTCGCATAGAGAAAACAGTCCGTGAGGAAGGAACCAATCAGCCCCGCCGCTCCAAGAACCAATATTTTTTTATTTTTAAGCAACTCAAATCCCGGCACATTTCTGACTGCCGTCCCGACATCCCCACGGTATGTTTCATTGTCTAAATATCTCATGCTACTCCTTCAGCCATTCGGCCCGCTTCGCCAAAAGCATTGCCTTAAAAATATCAATATCTTCTACTGTCGTCAGTTTCAGATTTTTTTCCGATCCTTTGGAAAAGTGAACGGTTTCTCCCATCTCTATCATTAGTGAACAGGAGGCGACAGAATTGGTGATTCCCTGTGCAAGCGCCCTATTATGAATCTCCATCAGCTTCCCGACGCGGAATCCCTGCGGCGTCTGTGTCCGCTTTAAATGTTCGCGATTAAATACCCTGTCTGATTGTTCCCCATCCTCAGATACAAGCATTACTTCCGCACACGGTATGCATGCAATCGCCGATCCATACATCACCGTTTTATTAATACAGTCGGATATGATCTCCTGTGATACCATAGGGCGTATGGCATCATGAACGAGTACAATGTCATCCTGCTCATGCTTTCCTGCAATCTCCGTAAGCCCCCTGTATATGGAATTCTGCCCGCAACCGCCGCCCCTCACGACTGCCGTCACCTTTGTCAGGTTAAATTGCCTGATATATGCCCAGAGCGCCTGCTCCCAGCCCTCAATACATACTACGACGATTGCGTCAATAAGCGGATGCCTTTGAAATGCGTCCAATGTATAAATAATAACGGGCTTCTCGTTGACCGAAAGAAACTGTTTCGGGATATCCTGATGCATCCGATTTCCATTGCCGCCCGCTATGATCATTGCGATGTTCACACCGCATCCCTCCTTCTTATATAATCCGGTGTCTGCTTGTCCTTAATCTGCCATATTTCTGATTTCTTTGCTTCTGGCAAAATGGTTCGTCTTATATAAATATTTGCTTTTTCTCACATCGGCTCCCAGTGAGGTTAAATCTGTAAGCTTCATCCCGTTTTTCCACATCGCATACATAAAAGATAACTGATCCCTCTGCGCTCCCGAGTCAAACTCCTGCCACCAGTCCTCCATAACTTTGATACATTGCAATTTGGAATGTTCTCTTGCAATGACCGGCATTTCAGGCAGCCCATAATGCAAGGGCATTCCTTCCTTTAAGTACTTCTTCACCTGTCTGCATACATCACCGGCAACAACCCGCCTATCACTTACTGTTGCAAGCGCTTCGTAATAAATACAATCCCGCCATGGAAGCATGAATACCGAAATTCCTGATGCATTACAATGGACAAATCCTGAAATATCATCAATAAGCGTAATATTTCCATCAATATAAACAGAGTACTTATATTGAGGAAACAGTTTATGCGGATGCATCTTTATGTAACGGTTTCTTTTAATCGGATTCGTTATACTGTCCGGTATTACCGCTTTCCCGTCCAGCCAGCGAAAAGGCCGAATGTCAGCCGGCCGTTCATCCGATATAAAATAATAATCAATATTAGGCGGGCATACGTCCGGTTTGCATATCCCATCATAATTGCCAAAAATCCCTGTATACACTGCAATCTGTCCCGGTACCGTCCTGCCGGCATTGTCCATCGGAACAGCGTCTTTATTCGGAGACGGCCGATAAAAGATACCTGCTTCTCCAAACAATGCCGACTTTTCAATCAGCTGCAGATAAATGTCCTGATAATTGACAATCATATCATCGTAAACATCCGTAAAGTCTGCAATCTGGACAAACCCATTTTGTTCCGCACTTTTTAAAACTTCAAAATAATATGCCATCCCGACACAGATAAAGACAAGCACGTCTTCTCTTCCTGACCATAACGCAGGAGCATAACAGATTTTCCCTTCAATCAAGGTATTCCATTTTTTTTTGTCATTGTCTAAAAAGAAATCTGTTTCTATCCCGAGCATTCTCAAAATTATTGAAAAATATTTTCCATGAGTTCCCGCACAGTAAATTGCTATTTTTTTTCCTTCTTTTTTCCAGTATCTTAAAAATGCTATATTTGTGCGCATATGTAACCTTTTCAACGATTGATGACTCCAAATACAGTGCCGCCGTTTTCTTCAATCTGTTTTGTAACCAGCAGTGCATTCTTTTCCCGCAATGCGACCACAAAAGACATACTCATATCTGCACTGTCCAGACCAATGCAGGGAATTCCCGGCACCGGCTCCCTTCCCCACAGCTCAGGATTGTTGTCGCAAAAGACCGCAGTCTTTATTCCGTGTCTTTGCAGTTCTCCCATAGCATAAACGCCATTGATGCCTGCTCCGAAAATACAGACCGGTCTGTCCTGTGCCAGTAGTTTTTCATACATTTTGTCTCTGTAGGGATTGCCCAGCTTTTCTGTCCATCCTGCCGAAGGTTGAAATTCCAGAGAATGTCTTCTCCTAATCTCATCCAGACTCTTTCCGTTCCAGTTTTCATCATTGGAAATGATCTTCAACAGTCCCATGCCTGTGGCAGCATTACCGGCATCCGGCAGGGCATCATTCCATAAGGTGGGAATATCGCGGTAGTCAAATCCCATCAGGGAACACACGGTTCTGTCAAATTGCAAGGGATTCTTTCCCATAACAATCGTCCCCGGATAAGTCGGCGTCGGCCACAAGGGTCCTTCCTTTTCTCCTGACACAATCATGTCGCCCACAATAAACATTTTGCGTTGCCGCTCATTTGTCATATTTCCGCCTTTATCTGCATAAAAAACAATCCGGTTCAGATCCATGATCGTCCGCCACATCGTATCATTGCCATACCAGCTTCCTTCCCAATATTCTTCCCCTGACTGCTTTTTCCCTTTTTCGTACATGGCAGTATAAAATTCTTCCGCCATTTTGGCCAGAACCATCTCCTGATCATGCACCAGCTGGTTTTTGATGTCTAAAATTTCATTGGCCAATTTCAGCAATACATTCCCATGCAGATAGGCGTCCCCGCCTTCTTTGCGGCTCCCCAGCGTATGGTGCGGCAAAAATTCTTTGTTCGCATTGATTCCTACGATATTCTTCAATGCGATCGTCACACCTGCTTTTCGGTGCGTTTTCGGTTTCGGCATATTGATGATCACATCTGCATCCAGAACATGCCTCGAAACCATATATTCATGTATCGCTGCACTGTGATGCTGTTGCAGTATCCGGGGATCATAGTTCGTGATCCGCAGCTTCCGCATCCGCTCCTCCCCAATATCTGAAAATGCGCTCTGACGGCCCAGATTGACAATACAGCCGTTTTTCCCTTCTTCCTCCTGCTGATAATGCAGTCCGTCCTTCTCATATGTTTTGACATTCCTGAAATCCGCCAGTTCTATGTTCATACCTTTTTTCTTATAGTACCCGCACAGAACATCATATCCCGACTGCTTTACGAGAGTATCAAACACGCATTCCTGTAATGGAGCATCCCCAATAACAATTTTTCCCCTCCCTTTTAATGCTATGCCAACATAATCAATTACTGCAGCAACTAATGACGGATTCGTATATACACAATCTATCCCACACCCGCTTCTGTTTTCATGCAGCACTAAATTAGGTTTAATCAATACATTATCGCCCGGCTTAATGAATCCGCCAAGCGGATTCCAATCAGGACTTCCTATATTATCTTTATCAAGTTCCAATGAAATAAAACCTTCACGTATCATGTCATAAACAATATTTTCCTGACTGCAAATATCACCGTGAAATAAATATTCCGGATAATCTGTAGATGGTCTGAAAAGCGTTTCCTTTTTAGGATATTTATTGATATTTTTTCTAATTAGACAAACAGAATTCATAGTACTACTCTCCTTTTTGTAATTCCATCCAATCTCCCATTACCAGTTCATATTCCTCAGGTTTAAATTCTTCTGTTCCGCTTCCATGAGTAAAAGTCATTTCCCCAAAATATATCTGCCCCTTCCAAATATAAAAATCTACTCTTACATGGATGAATTTTTCTCCAAGAATTTCCGCTAAAGCAATCATTTCCTTTAAGCAGGCAGGTTCTTCTATAATCATGTTTGGAGCAGACGGATATAAAATCGAACAATCTACATACTCCCACTCAGGTGTATAAAGATTTCTTTTATGTATATGGTGTCTGTCGATATCCACTTGTATCAATTTTACTTTTCCGTTAAACACAAATACTTTGTAATCCCGTAAATCTTCTCCATTCTCTGATTCAAGATACTTCTCCACTATTATTTTTGGCACAATGTCAAAATAGTGCATTTCAAAACCAGACCTATATGCGTAATTAACACTCATCCATTGGTTAATCTTCCGCTTAACTTCACTATGGTTCAGTTGAGATTTATCATTGACAATAATATTCATGCCACTTCCATGCGTACACTTTAGTACAAAATTATTCGGCAGCAAGGAAAAATCTATTTCCTCATAAGAGTTCCAGACGCCTAAAAGCGGAATCAGATATTTGTCCCCTATTTTCTCTGCAACCCATTTTCTGACAGCATATTTATCAGCCAATATCGATTTGATTGGCTGATTGTCATATATTTTAAGCCATTGGA
>DNJW01000325.1:0-2358 GCA_003488965.1 Lachnospiraceae bacterium
ATTATACAGGAAGCTCCTTATATAGTTTTTCTTTTTTTTGCAAGACATTTCACAACCGTTTTCGTTATTTTGTATGAATATTGCCTTGCTGATACTACTATTATCATAGAATATTTCCTATTTTTCCATCTGCTTTTTTTAATATCACTATGCATTTTTTAATATTTCGCAAAAGAACCCCCAGGGCTGAATCAGCCTGGAGGTTCTTTTTTCTGAAGATATATAAAATACTTTTTAACATCTTAAACTTGTTTTTTTGCTGTTTGAAATTATTTCGGCAAAAAAAGAACTGAATCCCGTCTCTATGTGAGGTGAAATCCAGTTCTTCTGTTATCTGTATATAATTTCCATACTGTCATTGCATTTTTTTCAATTTTCTGATTCAACATCTCGTTCACGGATACAAATATAAAAATCAGTACGAATCATTTACGATTATACAAGCCGCAATACAGACAGCTATAATAATTGGACAAATTACTCTCAGAATATGAACTATTTTTCTTGATCTGTTGTTATTTCTGATTTTCGATAAAACACCGGTCGTAAAGAAAATACATGTAATCAGTGCTCCAACTGCTAATCCGAAACATATTGCCTCTATACACATGAGAAGCGGACTGATTTCTTCCAATCTGAATGAATCAAATATCAACGCAAGCAATAATGCTGCCAGCCCTATAATGCTTATAATCAGAACTCTTTTCATAAGCACATTACGTTCATTTTCACTGTAGTCTGCAACCTTTAATAATGTTTCTTTTTCTTCCTTATACATTTTCTCGCTTTTCCTTTCTCCATCAAGTATTTCTGAAATATTTACATCAAAAAAATCTGCCAGTTCCACCAGCATTCCAATATCGGGCATATTTCTCCCGGTTTCCCAACGAGATACGGTTCGTCCGGATACATTCAGCTGCCCGGCTATTTGTTCTTGTGTCAGGCTCTTTTCATTCCGAAGCTCTTTTAGAAATTTCCCGATTTTGATCTGATCCATACAGATACCCCCTTTCGACATAAGAATACCATTTATTGTCCTGGTTAAACACGACATAAAGCGAGAAAATGCCGTTTTTACCAGCCAGACAATCCTGTCGGGTAAGGAAATCTCCATTTACTGCATTGATTATATCCTGCAGTCCATTACCAGCCGCCTTTGCAGATCCATAATTTCAAATCAAAGCCCCCGCTGCAAGCATGGCACTTGACTCATTGCTCGCAGGAATAAAACGCTCCCTTTCAGATAACTGGCTTTTACTATTTAACCGTCCATCTGAAAGGGAGCATATCATGCAGCCCCGGGACTTTTGTCAGCAGGGGCTGACAGGCACTTTATCTCTGCTTGATTTTAGATGCCAATTAAAGCTGCGGACCAGCTGAAACCAGAGCTTTTCCGTGCTCATTGCCTTCATATTTTGCAAAGTTCTTAATGAATCTCTGTGCGAGGTCTTTTGCTTTCTCTTCCCATTCGGAAGCATCTGCATAAGTATCACGCGGATCAAGAATACCAGTATCAACGCCCGGAAGCTCTGTCGGAACTTCAAAGTTGAAGTACGGGATTTTCTTGGTCGGAGCATTCAGAATGTCACCATTCAGAATTGCGTCAATGATGCCGCGGGTATCTTTGATGGTGATACGTTTTCCGGTTCCGTTCCAGCCTGTATTTACCAGGTATGCCTTTGCACCATTTGCTTCCATCTTCTTAACCAGCTCTTCGCCGTATTTTGTCGGATGCAGCTCCAGGAATGCCTGTCCGAAGCAAGCGGAGAAGGTCGGGGTCGGCTCTGTGATGCCGCGCTCTGTACCAGCCAGCTTTGCAGTGAAACCAGACAGGAAGTAATACTGTGTCTGCTCCGGTGTCAGAATGGATACCGGCGGAAGTACACCGAAAGCATCTGCAGACAGGAAGATTACATTCTTAGCTGCCGGTGCAGAAGAAATCGGGCGCACAATATTTTCAATATGATTAATCGGATAAGACACACGGGTGTTCTCGGTTACGCTCTTATCAGCGAAATCAATCTTACCCTCTGCATCCAGAGTTACATTCTCAAGAAGAGCGTTTCTCTTAATTGCATTGTAGATGTCCGGCTCAGACTCTTTATCCAGGTTGATAACCTTTGCGTAGCATCCACCTTCGAAGTTGAATACACCGTTATCGTCCCAGCCATGCTCGTCATCACCGATCAGAAGACGCTTCGGATCGGTAGACAGCGTGGTCTTACCTGTTCCTGACAGACCAAAGAAGATTGCGGTATTTTCGCCGTTCATATCTGTGTTTGCAGAGCAGTGCATGGAAGCGATGCCCTTCAGCGGCAGATAATAGTTCATCATGGAGAACATACCCTTCTTCATCTC
>DNJW01000325.1:2604-2872 GCA_003488965.1 Lachnospiraceae bacterium
CATCATGGAGAACATACCCTTCTTCATTTCTCCGCCGTACCATGTATTAATGATAACCTGCTCGCGGCTTGTAATATTGAATACAACTGCGGTCTCAGAGTTCAGACCAAGTTCTTTGTAGTTCTCTACTTTTGCCTTGGAAGCGTTGTAAACGACAAAATCCGGCTCGAAGCTTGCCAGCTCTTCCTCTGTCGGAACAATGAACATGTTTCTGATGAAGTGAGCCTGCCATGCAACCTCCATAATGAAACGGATTGCCATACGGGTA
>DNJW01000383.1 GCA_003488965.1 Lachnospiraceae bacterium
CCGTCCGGACTCCTAACCGGAAAAAACAAGGCGGGAAATATCTTTCCCACCTGGCAAACTATACTTTATTCCTGCGAGCAACGAGCCAAGTGGCTGCTTAAAGTCAACCTTTGGTTGACTTAGACATTTGGCGACTGCCGCGAGGGTCAAATACCCCGCTGCTCTGCAGCGTTGCAAGTTTGATACCCCATTGCTTGCAGCGGGGTCTTTGATTTCTCAAAATCCCGGAAAACCTTCTGAAGCTTCCCGATATTTTCCCCTATATTCCCCTTAAAAACCGCGCTGCCGGCTACAATCACATTAGCGCCTGCCTCCAGCACAATACGGACATTGTCCTCTCTGATTCCGCCGTCTACCTGAATATCCTTTTTCAACCCTCTTTCCTCTAATATCCTTCTTGCCTCCCGGATACGTTCCGTAGATTCTGGAATATAATCCTGGCCCCCGAAACCGGGTTCAACACTCATAACAAGAAGCATGTCCAGCATATCCGCATAGGGAATGATTTCACTTACCGGCGTTGCCGGTTTCACAGACAGTCCCGCTTTTCTGTGCAGACCGTGTATCCTGTTAATTAAATCCCCCGGATTTTTTGCCGCTTCCAGATGGAAGGTAATAATGTCGGCTCCCGCTGCGGCAAACTCCTCTATATACCGTTCCGGATCTTTAATCATAAGGTGTACATCAAAAATAATATCTGTTATTTTACGTATAGAGGAAATTACCGGCATGCCAAAGGAAATAGAAGGCACAAAACAGCCATCCATTACATCAATATGCAGATATCTTGCCCCTGCAGCTTCCACTTCCCTTATTTGTTCCCCCAGCATGGAAAAATCTGCTGACAGAATAGAGGGTGATAAAATTAACATTTTTTATTTATCTCGCTTTCCTACAAACTCTTTTACTGTTTTGTAAATTCCTGCCCCGTCCAATCCGTATTTCTCTACCAGTTCTTCCGCCGGACCCGATTCGCCGAATACATCCTGTATACCGATTTTACATACAGGTACTGGATTTGCCTTGCATAATGCATCGCAGACTGCGCTTCCCAGACCTCCGATTATAGAATGCTCTTCCGCAGTTACTACCTTTCCCGTTTTCTTAGCCGATGCAATAACCAGCTCTTCGTCCAGCGGTTTTATCGTACAGATATTAATCACCTCTGCACTGATTCCGTCCTGCGCCAGTTTATCCGCCGCTTCCAATGCATTTCCCACACAGATTCCGGTTGCGGCAATCGTTACATCCGTTCCTTCCCTGACAATCTGCCCTTTTCCTATCTCAAACTTATAATCCGGCCCGTCATTGATAACCGGACAAACCGCCCGCCCAAAACGCAGATACACAGGACCTTCATATTTTACAGCTGCCTTTACGGCAGCCTCCGCCTCCACCTCATCTGCCGGACACATCACTACCATCCCAGGAATTGTCCTCATCAGGGCAATATCCTCGTTGCACTGGTGGGAAGCTCCGTCCTCCCCTACCGTAATCCCAGCATGGGTCGCTCCTATCTTCACATTCAAATGGGGATATCCGACCGAGTTGCGCACCTGCTCAAAAGCACGCCCTGCCGCAAACATAGCAAAAGAACTGACAAAGGGAATCATTCCTATAGCCGCAAGCCCTGCCGCCACACCTACCATATTACTCTCCGCAATACCACAGTCAATATGTCTTTCTGGATATGCTTTTTTAAACACTCCAGTCTTCGTTGCCGCTGCCAGATCTGCATCCAGCACTACCAGATTCGGATATTCCGCTCCCAGCTCTACCAATGCTTTTCCGTAACCCTCCCTTGTGGCTACTTTTTTCCTTGTTTCACTGCTCATAAGCTCTCACCAATCCTTTCCAAATCCGCCATTGCCACTGCATATTGTTCATCGTTAGGCGCTTTTCCATGCCAATCCGCTTGATTTTCCATAAAGGATACCCCTTTCCCTTTTACGCTGTGAGCAATAATTGCTGTAGGCATTCCCTTTGTATCACGGGCTTCTTTAAATGCCCTTCGCAAATCATCAAAATCATGGGCATCTGCATGAATGGCATGAAAATTAAATGCCGCAAATTTTTCATCAATCGGATACGGAGAGCATATATCCTCAATCTTTCCGTCAATCTGAAGCCCGTTATTATCTACGATTACCACCAGATTATCCAGCTTCCTATATCCTGCGAACATAGCCGCCTCCCATACCTGGCCCTCTTGAATCTCCCCGTCGCCCAGAAGCGTATAAACGCGGTAATCCTGCCCTTTCATTTTTGCACCCAGAGCCATTCCGGCTGCTGCCGAAATCCCTTGTCCCAAAGAGCCGCTGGACATGTCCACGCCAGGAATTTGCTTCATATCAGGATGTCCCTGCAGATAGGAACCTAGTTTACGCAAGGTCTTCAAATCCTCTACCGGAAAATATCCTCTGTTTGCCAATGCAGAATACAGTCCCGGAGCCGTATGGCCTTTGGATAATATGAAACGGTCTCTATCCTCCATCTTAGGATTCGCAGGGTCGATATTCATCTCTTCAAAATACAGATAGGTAAAAATATCCGCCGCCGACAGAGAACCTCCCGGATGTCCTGACTTAGCGCTGTGCACTGCCATCATAATCCCTTTACGCACCTCATTGGCCTTTTTTTGCAATTCAAGATTTGTCATTTTATAACCATTCTCCTTTCTCTGCGTGCCGACTCATGATTCTTCCACAAATCCCCATAACTTTAATCTATATTTTCCCTTGCAGGAACTGTTAAAATTTTTATGTACTTTTCCTAATTATACTCCATAATTGTATATACCATACTGCCTTTGAACTGTCAATCATCAAAATACGTATCGCAGAACGGGATGCGGAATAAAGCATTGACACCTCCATCCCCCAAGAATATAATAAGGAAAAACTTTTTACAGAGAGGACATGCAGATGATTAGAATAGGTATTATGGGATATGGCAATCTTGGAAGAGGAATTGAGTGTGCAATCCGGCAGAATCCGGATATGGAATTAAAAGCGGTATTTACCCGCCGTGAGCCCCGGACAGTACGGATATTAACGGATAATGTTCCTATATACCCTGCGGCCGATGCTTTGAAATATAAAAACGATATTGATGTGCTTATCCTTTGCGGCGGAAGCGCAACGGACCTGCCGGAGCAGACCAAGGAGTATGCCAAGTATTTTAATGTAGTAGACAGTTTTGATACCCACGCAAAAATTCCGGAACATTTTAACCAAGTGAACAAATCCGCAGAGGAAAACGGAACCACTGCTATTATATCTGCAGGATGGGATCCGGGGATGTTTTCCCTAAACCGTTT
>DNJW01000435.1:0-1823 GCA_003488965.1 Lachnospiraceae bacterium
ATTTGCGGCTTATGACTGGCTAATGAGGGGGAGCTGTTTTAGCTGTAGCTGTAGATTTGTAAAATCGGCAGGGCCGTTTTCCAGATAAAATTTGTGGAAACGGTATTCGCTGTAGGTGTCGCTCCAAAGTTTTTTTGCCTCTTCTTTTAAATTCATGATTTCCAGATAGCCCAGGTAATATTTCAGGTAATTCGTGGGTTCTTCCACAATGTATTCATAGATGGAACGGGTAGTGTCCGGGTCGGATATGCCTGCCGAAGAGAGGGCCTTATGTACTTGGCTGTAGGTGGCGCCGTCGTAATGGATAGCGATATCCAGAAGAGAATAAAGGCAAAGCTGAATTTGCCGGTCTAGTTTATATAATTCATATATGGACTCTGTTTCTGGGGCGGTCTGCTGCATAACTGCTTTAGCGTAATCGTAGGATTTCAGTTCCACATACATAGCCCATCCTTCTACATAGCCTCCATAGGAAAGCAGGCTGCGTATAGGATTGGCTTTTGTCTGTTGGGCAAAAAGCAGATTGTATACAGTCTGGTAAAGGTGTCCCGGATAGCCTTCATGGGCAAGGGTGGTGTATAGTTCCACGCCGTAGGGATTATTTTTCGGATTGATGTAAATAACATTTTCTTTTATATCATCCAAAGGAGGAGTCAGGTAAAATGCTGGGCTGCAATATGCCTGCAGATTTTCGGAAATGGGTTTTACTGTGCAGACAGGCATGGTATCTTTTGCAACATCGGATAAGGCAGGGAAATCTTCTGCCATCATGTGCTGAAGGTTTTTGAGCATATCTGTCGGTTCGCTATAGGCAAAGGAAGTTGAAGAAAGGTTAGCGGAGGACAGAAATTCGGGATGTTTCTGCAGCAGAGTGCGGACGGCATCAAAATTTTTATTAAAATCCTGAAGCAGGAGCATTTTGATATCGTTTATGTTGCGGTAGCATCCGGTATTGGAACGAAGCAGATAAAGATAGTAATCTTTTCCATCGGGATAATAAAAAAGCCCGTCTGTATTTTTCCCGCTTCCCTTTAAAAGGATAAGTTCGTCTCCCATTTTCTGGTAGGCAGGAAACATAACTGTAGTCAGCAGTCTTTGATTTTCCGCAAGATAAGCATTTTTTTCTGTTTCTGTAATAGTACCATCCTCCAATAGTTTATTGAGCCGTTCCTCGAAGGTGGTATTCAAAAAATGGGTACCGGATTCCAGAGATTCCTTATCCATAATAGTGTCACATTGGTCAATCACTTTGTCTACGGAGTAATCGGGCATAAAAAGCCCCTGCTCTGACTGGATTTTAAGGTAGGAAGCGACTCCTTCAAAATAAGTATCTGTCTGGTCTATTAAGGAAAGATAGTCCGTAACATCTTGTTTGCTGCGGAACGTATACTCCGCTAATAATATAGGAAGCTGGGACTGCATGCCTGAGGAGGGAGAGAGAGGATTGGCATAATAATACAAATGCATTCCCTGCATTTCATTTTCCAGATAGGGCAGCAGCAGCCGGTAGGTATAGGCTTCCTGAGCATTTAACTTATCCTCGTCGATGGAATGCAAAAGTTTCAGGGATGAGGATAATTCGTTTAAGGAATTGTCTTTACGGTCCTTCGAATAGGACGGTAAAACGGGAGTATAGGAGCGGATGCCGTAATTGGCGGGATTAGCAACCGTATAGTGCATGTTTAGGGTATTCCCGCTCAGTTCGGAAATAAAAAAATCATCGCAGAAATGACGGAAGCTTCTGGCATCTCTGCTTAAAAGAAAGACTGCAGAAACGGAGAAAGCGAGAAAAAGTATTATGGCGCATAAGTTCGCTTTAATTT
>DNJW01000435.1:2092-2298 GCA_003488965.1 Lachnospiraceae bacterium
TGGCGCATAAGGTCGCTTTAATTTTTTTGGTTAGAGTGATTGTTTTCAATAGAATTACCTGATGCCGTTTCTTTTAATATATGCCTTGGGAAATAAAAAAAGTATAGATTTAAATGGGAAACCGGGTATGGAATTGCGGGCAGGAAGACTGTGCAAATTAAGATAAAGGGCATCCGAAAGGATACCCTAACCGCTGGCTGAAAAAA
>DNJW01000435.1:2596-2966 GCA_003488965.1 Lachnospiraceae bacterium
TATAAAATATATTGAAATTAAAGCATACTGCGGCGCAGCTCTTCATTGCTGAGCCTGCTTAAATATGCCGGAGCGATGTCAAATACCGTCTTGCAGCCGGTGATGCCTTCCGCCCTCATCCGGTATGCGGCTCTGGCATAGGCAACCATAACGGATGCAGTAAATTCAGGGTTGGAGTCAAGTTTTAAACTGTACTCAATAACATGGCTGTTTTCCTGATTCCAGCCGGTTTTTCCGCTTCGGATAACGAAACCGCCGTGAGGAATACCGCTGTGATTCTTATCCAGTTCTTCCTGGGTGATAAAGTGAACGGTTGTATCATAATCTGAAAAATAGTTAGGCATTGTTTTGATAGCTTCTGTAATTCTGT
>DNJW01000435.1:3282-3429 GCA_003488965.1 Lachnospiraceae bacterium
AAACATTCTCTGGTATGTTTATCACGGACAGACAGCTGAGGATTTTCCCCGTTTCTGACGGCGGATAATGCTTTTTCGGAAGGAATCGTATATTGCTTGCCGTCCGCAACTCCGTCTACTCTCCGGATTGCATCGGAATGTCCCTGA
>DNJW01000406.1:0-123 GCA_003488965.1 Lachnospiraceae bacterium
AAAATCGAAAACGGAAAATTGTCTATCAATATGGAAATTGTTTCTTTAAGGGATGCCATGGAAAATATTGTCAATATTGTGCAGCCCCAGATTAAGGCAAAGAACCAGCATTTTGATATTTTT
>DNJW01000406.1:429-4408 GCA_003488965.1 Lachnospiraceae bacterium
ACCAGCATTTTGATATTTTTATCCGTAATATTATGGTAGAGGAAGTATACTGCGACAGTGTCAGGCTGAATCAGATACTGATTAATTTATTGTCCAATGCAATGAAATTCACGCCGGAGGAGGGGAACATCAGGGTTTATTTATCCCAGGAACCGCTGCCTGAGGAAAACGGGCGTGTCAGATGTCATTTCTTCGTAAAGGATGATGGTATGGGAATGGCGCCGGAATTCCAGAAAAAGATTTTTGAGTCTTTTTCAAGAGAAGATTCCGCCCGTGTACAGAAAACGGAAGGGACCGGTCTTGGCATGGCAATCACCAAGTATATTGTAGATGCCATGAACGGTACGATAGAATTAAAGAGCGAACAAGGGAAAGGAAGCGAGTTCCATATTACTTTAGACTTGGAAAAAGCTGCGATTCATGAGGAAGATATGCGTCTTCCTGCTTGGAATGTGCTGGTAGTAGATAACAATGAGGATTTGTGTCACAGCGCTGTTTCCGTTTTGGAAGAAATCGGGATAAACGGCGAATGGACTACAGACGGACGCAGAGCGGTGGAGATGGTCGAAAAGCGTCATGAGGAAAACAACGATTACCACATTGTTCTGTTGGATTGGAAAATGCCGGGAATGGACGGGGTAGAAACGACACGTGAAATTAGAAAACGGGTAGGAGATGAAATCCCTATTTTTATTATTTCAGCTTATGACTGGAGCGATATTGAGGAAGAAGCACGGGCTGCCGGGGCGCGTGGATTTATTCCGAAACCGTTATTCAAATCGAATTTATATTTTGGTTTGAAACATTATGCTGACGAGGTAGAGGAAGAAAGAGCGGAAGAAAAGAAAGTAATAGATTTCAAAGGCAAAAAAATTCTTTTGGCAGAAGATAACGATTTAAACTGGGAAATTGCCAATGAAATTTTATCCAGTGCAGGATTCGAAGTAGAATGGGCAGAAAACGGTCAGATTTGTGTGGAAAAATTTAAAAATTCGGAAGTCGGATTTTACGACCTTATTCTGATGGATATACGTATGCCTATATTGGATGGCTACGGTGCCGCTAAGGCAATCCGGGCTTTGGAACGTCCGGATGCGGGACTGCCTATTCTTGCCATGACTGCGGACGCTTTTTCGGAAGATGTACAGCATTGTCTGGAGTGCGGTATGAATGCGCATATAGCCAAACCTATTGACATAAATAATTTGATACAGCATTTGCAGAAATATTTAAAAGAATGATACTGGTTGATACGGATGTAAGGCCGGTTCCCTGAAAAGGAACCGGCTTTCTTGGGACAAATCTGCTTGGAACAAGGAGGTTGCGGTGCTTAAAAAAGGAAGGAAATTTATTACTCTATTTGTCGCTGTGCTGATTCTTTTATCTGGAGTATGTTGTGTGAATTTTATTAATGAAAGCATTATTAAAGAAAGCTCCAGCCATTTGGAGGAAATTTACGCTCAGATTAATACTTCCTTTGCCGTTCTGGTTACAAATAATTGGAATATGCTTGACGACTGGAAATATCATATTGGCCATGCTTCGGATAAGGAGGAAGCGAAGCTGTATGAGTTTTTAAGGAACGGGAAAGATAATTGGAATTTCACGGATTTTTATTTCATAGGGGAAAATGGAAATTACCGTTCTTTCCTCGGAGGGGAGGGTTTTCTTAATCTGGGATCCCAGATGGAAACATTAATGCAGGAGCAGGAAAATATAGTGGTAGAGGGAACGCTCGCCGACGGTTCCGCGCTGACCATATTTGCGGTTCCGGTGGAGAAGGCAAAATACCGTGATCTGGAGTATTCGGCCATTGCTGTAGGATATAACAGTGCGGATTTGAAAAGAACATTGAACATTAATGTTTTTAATCAGAAATCGGAGTATTATGTGATACGTCCTGACGGCAGGATTCTTTTTACTACCAATAACGGAAAGAACCAGCCTGAAAATTTGTTGACTTATCTGATAAATAATGCTGATTTTATTGATTGCAGCGCAGAACAGTTTTTTTCCAGTCTTACGAACGGGAAAGCGGATGTAATCCGTTATGAGATTAAGGATACTGTCTGCTATATGGCATATCAGCCGATTGGCTTTCAAGATTGGCTGACACTTTGGATTGTACCGGAATATGTGGTTAACGCCAGTATGAATCATGTCCAGCTGGCAACAGTTATCGTATTTGCCGTTTTCTTTTTTATTGTGTGTACCGCAGAACTGTTTTACCTGATTTACCGCAGGAGAAAAGCCGTCTGGGATAAGGATGTGGAAATCAGATACCGGGAAAAGCTGTTTGGGATACTGACGGCGAATGGGGATGACATCTTCATTATGTTTTCTTCTGAAAACTTTCATGTAGAATACGTCAGTTCGAATATAGGCAGGCTTTTAGGGGTAGAAATTGAGGAGATTAAAAAAGATGTATGGAAATTATATACCGCCAGTACAGATAAAGCCGGTATGCCTTCTAAAGAAATTCTCTGCAATCTGGTGATAGGGGACAGCTGGCAGGGAGAGGGAGAGTTTATTCATAGACAGACAGGCAAACAGCATTGGTATCATCAGACGGTGTATCATGTATCCATTGAGGATACCGACAAGTTTATACTCATTCTGTCAGATAGGACAAAAGAGCAGCAGATTAACCAGCAGCTGCAGCAAGCACTGGAGATTGCCCATGGGGCCAATAAGGCGAAAAGCAATTTCCTTGCAAATATGTCCCATGATATGAGAACTCCCATGAATGCAGTGATTGGTTTTACAACGCTGCTGGATAAGGATGCGGAACAGCCGGACAGAGTAAGAGAATATGCACAGAAAATTATGGTTGCCAGCGGGCATCTGCTGGGACTGATTAATAATGTGCTTGATATGGGAAAGATTGAAAGCGGAAATACCTCGCTGAATATTTCGGAGTTTAATTTTGAGATTATGCTGGAGGAACTGAATGAAATTATGCTGCCCCAGGCTCAGGCAAAAAATCAGAATTTTACTATCCGTACTCATGGCTCGTTTCAGGATCTTTTTTTAGGAGATAAGGTCAGAATTAAACAGATTCTGATGAATCTGCTGAACAATGCAATCCAGTATACGCCGGAAAGAGGTGACATTGAACTTCATATTTATAATCGGAATCAGATTGTGCATGATTATGCAAGACTCCGGATGGAAGTGATGGATACCGGAATCGGTATAAGCAGTGAGTTTGAGAAAATTATTTTTGAACCATTTACAAGGGAAAACAATACGACGGAAAGCGGTATTCAAGGCGCCGGGCTCGGGCTGGCTATTACGAAGAGCCTGGTGGATTTAATGGGAGGAACTATTTTTGTAGAGAGTACAAAGGGAGCCGGAAGTACTTTTACGGTAGATTTGGAACTCAAGATTTCCAAACAGACGGAGAGCGGGGATTTTTGGAAAAAGCATGGCATATACAGTATGCTTGTTATAGACGGGAAAGAAGAGGTATGCGTCAATATTCAGGAATTAATGGCTGAAACAAGCGTATACGTACAGTATGCATTGGACGGCAGCACGGCTCTTGAGATGATTGAGAAAAAGAACAAGCAAAGAAATTCCTATAATCTTATTCTTTTGGCATGGAGACAGCCGGAAATGGACGGTATTGAAGTTGCGGAGCGCATCCGTGAAAAAATAGGGAACAGCACACCTATCTTTTTACTTACGGAATATGATTGGAGCGAAATAGAAGAAAAAGCAAGAAAGATTGGAGTGAATGCCTTTTTACAGAAACCTTTCTTTTTATCGAATTTCCGTCAGGTTATTGAGCAGCTTCATAACGGATATAGGGCGGAAGGAGGGACAGAAAACTCAAGCAGCGAAAAAACGATGTCAAAAATGAAGTTCCTCATTGCGGAAGACAATATGATTAATGCCGAAATTATATCGGAATTGCTGAAACTGGAAGGGGCAGGCTGCGATATTGCCGAAAACGGACAGATAGCAGTGGAAATGT
>DNJW01000406.1:4684-11334 GCA_003488965.1 Lachnospiraceae bacterium
CAGATAGCAGTGGAAATGTTTGAAAAATCAGAAGCAGGCTATTATAATATGATTTTAATGGATATCCAGATGCCGGTACTGGATGGGTACGGTGCAGCAAAAAAAATCCGCAGCAGCTCTCATCCGGAGGCAAAAACGATACCGATTGCAGCCATGACAGCCAATGCATTTGCAGAGGATGTGCACAAAGCGATGGCATCGGGAATGAATGCGCATATGGCGAAACCGGTAAATATGGATATTTTGAAAAGCACAGTATTTAAACTTATATAAAAAGATAAAAGAAACGTTGGAGAACGGAAAGGAGAATTATGTGTAATACAGTACTTGTTGTAGACGACATGGAAATAAACCGTGAATTACTGGCAGAGATATTAAAGGATAAATATGATGTCATGATGGCGGAGAACGGAAAACAAGCATTGGAGTATATGGAGAAAAGGCATCAGGAAATAGCAGTTATTCTTCTGGACTTGATTATGCCTCAAATGGACGGGTTTGAGGTACTGAAAGCAATGAGGGAAAATCTTTGGCTGGATAAGATTCCGGTTCTGGTAATCAGCGGGGAATCTTCCGTTAAGGTAGAGCAGGAGTGCTTTGAATATGGTGTTTCCGATTTTATCCATAAACCTTTTGATAATGCATTGGTAAAAAAGAGGGTGGATAATATTGTCAGTCTCTTTCAGTATCAAAGGAAACTGGAAGATAAGGTGGCAGACCAGACAAAGACTCTGAGAGAGCAGTATAAGGTGCTGGAGATGCAGGCGGAACGGCTGAGACAGAGCAACAATAATATTATTGATGTTCTCGGTACGGTGGTGGAGCATAGAAACCTAGAAAGCGGAGAACATGTAAAAAGGGTAAAAGGCTATACCAGAATCATGGCGGAGGAAATCCGCAAAGCATATCCGGAATATGGGCTTACGAAAGAAAAAATCGAAGTTATTGTATCAGCCAGTGCATTGCATGATCTTGGAAAAATTGCAATACCGGACAGCATTCTTTTGAAACCGGGAAAATTTACGAAAGAGGAATTTGACTGCATGAAGGCGCATACGCTCAGGGGATGTGAAATTTTAAGCAGCATTGAGGGCGTATGGGATGAAGAATATGGAAAAATAGGTTATGAAATATGCCGCTATCATCATGAAAGATATGACGGAAAAGGATATCCTGACGGATTGAAGGAAGATGAAATACCTATTTCGGCCCAGCTTGTTTCTGTAGCGGATGTTTATGACGCACTGGTAAATGAAAGGGTGTATAAGGATGCCATTCCGAAGGATAAAGCATTTCAGATGATTATTGACGGGGAATGCGGTACATTCTCTCCGAAACTTATGGAATGTTTCCGCAGGGCAAGAGATAAATTTGAGAATCTGGCTGACAATAAGCCGGGAAACAATAAAGAAAAGTGACGGAGTTATAAGGTTTTCAATTCCGGGTTTGTGTCTGCACGGCATCCACAAACTTGCTTTGAACAATAAAGCCGTGCAGAAATGGAGAAAAGAAATGGGAATGACAATGACCCAGAAAATACTGGCAGCACATGCCGGTTTGGAGAAAGTAGAAGCAGGACAGCTTATTGAAGCAGATTTGGATTTGGTTCTGGGAAATGATATTACCAGTCCGGTAGCAATTAAGGAAATGGAGAAAATGAAAGTAGACGGGGTTTTTGATAAAGATAAAATTGCCCTGGTGCCGGATCATTTTGTGCCGAATAAAGACATTAAATCCGCAGAACATTGTAAATGCGTCAGAGAATTTGCTTTGCGCAACGAAATTACCAATTATTTCGAAGTGGGACAGATGGGAATTGAGCATGCGCTGCTGCCTGAGAAAGGACTGACAGTAGCAGGAGATGTCATTATCGGGGCGGATTCCCATACTTGTACCTATGGCGCCTTGGGAGCCTTTTCTACAGGGGTGGGAAGTACGGACATGGCAGCCGGTATGGCAACAGGAAAAGCCTGGTTCAAAGTACCGGGAGCAATCAGGTTCCGCCTTGTCGGGAAACCGAAAGAATGGGTAAGCGGAAAAGATGTGATTTTACATATTATAGGTATGATTGGCGTGGATGGCGCTTTGTATAAATCCATGGAGTTCGTGGGGGAAGGAATACAGAATCTGACTATGGACGACCGTTTTACGATTGCAAATATGGCGATAGAAGCGGGAGGAAAGAACGGTATCTTTCCGGCAGATGAAACGGCAATCGCTTATATGAAAGAACATTCTTCAAGAAACTTCACCGTTTATGAGGCAGATGCAGATGCGGTATATGATGAGGAGTATACGATTGATTTGAGTGAGCTTCGTCCTACGGTAGCATTTCCCCATCTGCCGGAAAATACAAAGACAGTGGACGAGATAAAAGAGGATATCAGGATTGACCAGGTTGTCATCGGTTCCTGCACCAACGGAAGGCTGGATGATTTGCGCATTGCGGCAAAAGTACTCGCCGGAAGACACGTGGCGAAAGGAATGCGCTGTATTGTCATTCCGGCTACCCAGTCTATTTATATGCAGGCAATGGAAGAGGGGCTGTTAAAAACCTTTATTGAAGCAGGAGCCGTTGTAAGCACGCCTACCTGCGGACCATGTCTGGGCGGTTATATGGGAATTCTGGCAGAGGGGGAAAGATGCGTATCCACCACCAATAGGAATTTTGTAGGACGTATGGGACATGTCAAGTCGGAAATTTATCTGGCAAGCCCTGCCGTGGCGGCAGCCAGTGCAGTAGCCGGTAAGATTATTTGTCCATGCAGACTGTAGAGGCAGACGGATGATTGGGCCAGGTTTGTGTCTGCGCTGCATCCACAAACTTGAAATGCACGATAAAGCAGCGCAGAAATGAGGAAAATATATGAAATCAGCAAAAGGAACAGTATTTAAGTATGGAGACAATGTAGATACGGATGTAATCATTCCGGCAAGATATTTAAACTCTTCCGAGCCGTCAGAACTGGCATCCCATTGTATGGAGGATATCGATAAAGAGTTTGTGAATAAGGTAAAAGCAGGAGATATTATTGTAGCAGATAAAAACTTCGGCTGCGGTTCTTCCAGGGAACATGCGCCGATTGCTATTAAGGCAGCCGGGGTGAGCTGTGTGATTGCAGAAACCTTTGCAAGAATTTTCTATAGAAATGCCATTAATATCGGTCTTCCGATTGTGGAGTGCCCGGAGGCATCCAAAGGAATTGAAGCCGGGGATGAGGTAGAGGTGGATTTTGACAGCGGAATCATTACAAACCTGACAAAAGGCACTCAGTTCCAAGGGCAGGCATTTCCGGAATTTATGCAAAAAATTATTGCAGCGGAGGGGCTGGTTAACTATATCAACAATAAAAAATTCTAATGCAAAAAGAAGCGCAGTAATGGAGTTAAAAATGGATATAGAAGAATTTTTCAGGCAGCTGGATGAATATTTCCAGAAAAATGAACTGGATAAAGTGGAGCCTTATTTAACAGAATCTTTGGAGAAAGCGAAAGAAACAGAAGATTATGCAGCATATATTGCGATTGGAAATGAAATGATAGGTTTTTACCGGAGTGTGTCGAAATTCCGTCAGGCATTTATTATTATAGAAGATGTCCTTCTTCTGATGGAGGAACTTAGGCTGGACGGAAGCGAGCATTTTGCCACAACGCTGTTAAATGCGGCGACCGCATACCGGGCGGCAGGAGAAATGAAACAGGCGTACAGATACTATCAGCAGGCATTGCAGATTTACAAAGGTCTTCTGCCGGAGGGCGATTACCGGTTTGCCGGGCTGTATAATAATATGAGTATCCTTTTGGAGCAGATGGGCGAAAATGAAGAAGCTGCAAAGTTGTTGAGGATGGCTCTTGGAATTGTAGAGAAACTGCCGGATGCAAAGGCAGAGCAGGCAACCACTTTGACTAATCTGGCGCTTTTATATTTTAAGATGGAAAAGACAAAAGAAGCAACGGATACGTTAAAAAAGGCATTGCAGATATTTGAAGAAGGCGAAGGGGAAACGGATGCACATTACAGTGCAGCATTAGCCGGAGCGGGCGAAGCTTATTACCGCATGGGAGATTATAAAAACTCTTTGGCTTCTTATGAAAAAGCCTTATCGGAGGTTAAAAAGCATTTCGGAGAAAACCAAAGCTATGCATTGCTGTGCGAAAACTGCGCCGCGGTATGCAGCTGCTTAAAAGAAGAGGAAAAAGCGGAAGAATATCGGAATAAAGCACAAAGTGTATATAATGAAATCGGCTGAAAAAGAGATAGTACAGCCAGAAGAAAGAAGGAATAAAAAGATGAAGGGGCTGGAATTATCTGAAAGATATTATTATGCTTATGGAAAAAAGATGATAGAGGAAAAATTTCCGATGCTGAAAGACCGGGCTGCCGCCGGACTGGCAGGACCAGGTTCGGAATGTCTTGGTTTTGACGATGCCATTTCTGCCGACCACGATTACGGACCTTCTTTTTGCCTTTGGCTGACGCGGGAGGATTATGAAAAATACGGAATCTGCCTGATGGAAGAGTACCGGAAACTGCCGAAGGATTTTGAAGGAGTGGAGGGCAGGATAGAAAGCGCCCATGGCGGAGGCAGAGTAGGTGTCTTATGTATTCCTGATTTTTATTACGGACTGCTTGGCAGGGAACAGGCACCGGAAAATAACAAGGAATGGCTGAGAATACCGGAAAGCGCTTTATGCACAGCAACAAACGGAAAAGTATTTGAAGACCCTTTGGGAGAATTCAGTAAGATACGCAGGAAACTGCTGGATTATTATCCGGAGGATGTCAGAATAAAAAAAATAGCGGCACGGGCAGCGGTTATGGCCCAGTCAGGTCAATATAATTATGCGCGCGCTATGAAAAGAGGGGAAAAAGTGGCGGCAAAGCTGGCATTGGCTGAGTTTATGAAAAATACTATTTCCATGGTATATCTGCTTAATAAAAGGTATACACCTTTTTATAAATGGATGCATAGGGGAATGAAAGAGCTTTCTGTATTGCCTGAAATCGGTGATATCTTAAATCTGCTGGCTGAAATGGAAGACCAGTCCGGTGCCTGGGAAGGAGCAGGACCGTCCGATTACTTGTATACCCTTAACAGGAATGATAAATGTGTAATTATTATAGAAGCAATATGCAGTCTGATTGTACAGGAATTGGCGGCACAGAAGCTGACGGAAGGGGAGGATAACTTTCTGGAAAACCACACAATGACGCTGATGCGTAAGATTAAAGACCCTTATATCCGTTCTTTGCACGTAATGGAAGGCTAAAAATGTTAAAGTGGAAAAAAAATGATATTTATTTTGTGATGGCAGTAGCTGCGATTGCTTTATGCCTTATCTGTCAGCGTTTTATGTTTTCTAAAGAAGGGGCACGGGTTGTTGTCCAAAGGGATGGGAAAACCGTTGGAACCTATTCTTTGGCAGAGGAAGAACGGCTTGTTTTTACCAGTGAGGACGGCGGAAAAAATGTACTGGCAATCCGGGATGGAAAAGCCTATATGGAAACGGCTGACTGTCCGGACAAGCTTTGCGTGAAGCAAGGGGCAATCGGACGGGAAGGAGAAAGCATTATCTGCCTGCCCCACAAGCTGGTGATTCAGGTGACAGGGGGAGAAGACAGAGAAGCAGACGCAGTGGCGATGCTGCAAAACTGACGCGTTGTCTATAGCAGGACGGAACCGGCATCGGAGGTTGGCATGAAAAAGAAAACGGCATATATGGGGCTGTTCTTGGCGTTTGCCCTTATTTTGTCTTATGTGGAGTCTTTGATTCCTTTTTACTTTGGCGTTCCGGGCGTGAAGCTGGGACTGGCAAATCTGGCAGTGCTGCTGGCTTTGTACCGGTATGGATGGAAAGAGGCGCTGATGCTGAATATAATGAGAGTATTTTTATCCGGTTTTTTATTCGGCAATCTTTTTGTGATTATGTACAGTCTGGCAGGGGCGGTATGCAGTTTCCTTGTGATGTGCCTGTTTAAGAGGATGAAGAATTTCAGCCTGATGGGGGTGAGTATGGCAGGCGGGGTTTTCCATAATATCGGACAGATTCTGGTAGCATATTTTGTGACAAAAACAGCAGGAGTAGTCTTTTATCTGCCAATACTGCTGGGAGCCGGTATGGCAACCGGATTGATGATAGGCCTGATTGCCGGAAATGTGATGAAATATTTAGGGAAAGGGAAAGCAGAAGAAAGATGATTGCATATATGAAAGGAAAAATTGCCGATATTTCAGAAGACAATCTGGTTCTTGAGGTAAACGGTATCGGATATAATATCAGGATTTCTTCCGGAACAGCCGGTCTTTTGCCCGGAATCGGAGAAGAGGTTAAAATATATACTTATACTTATGTAAGGGAAGATGCCTTTTTGCTCTATGGTTTTCTGACCAGGGATGATTTGGAAATCTTCCGCAGGCTGATTACTGTTAACGGTATTGGACCTAAGGGAGGTCTTGCAATTCTTTCTGTCATGACGGCGGATGACCTTCGTTTTGCCATTCTTTCCGGGGATTCCAAGGCAATTGCCAAGGCTCCGGGCATCGGAAAAAAGACGGCGGAACGGGTAATTCTTGATTTACGGGATAAAGTATCCATAGAGGAAAGCTTTGTTAATAAAGAGGCGGGTACGCAAACGGGTACGCATGCGG
>DNJW01000406.1:11639-14140 GCA_003488965.1 Lachnospiraceae bacterium
CGGGTACGCATGCGGATACGCAGGGAGGATTTCTTCCGGCAGGACATGAAGGGGCGAATGCTGCAAAAAATGAAGCGGTGGAAGCTTTAACAGCATTGGGATATTCCCCTTCAGAGGCACTAAAAGCAGTGAAAAAGGTGGAAATAACAGAGGGAATGGATACGGAGGCCGTTCTTAAGCTGGCATTAAAAAATATAAACGGATAAAGTTTATCGGAAGGACATGGTGTCTGTATGGCAAAAAGGATAATAGAAACCGGTTTCACGGAAGAGGATGTAAAAATAGAAGGCTCCCTGCGTCCGAAATATTTAAAAGATTATATCGGACAGACAAAGATAAAGGAAAATCTGAAAATATATATAGAGGCGGCAAAACTCAGGAAAGATGCACTGGATCATGTATTGTTTTACGGTCCTCCTGGACTGGGAAAAACAACACTGGCGGGCATTATTGCATCCGAAATGGGAGTAAATATGAAAGTAACCAGCGGTCCGGCGATTGAAAAGCCGGGAGAAATTGCCGCTATTTTAAATAATCTGCAGGAGGGGGATTTGCTTTTTGTGGATGAGATTCACCGGCTGAACCGTCAGGTAGAAGAGGTTCTTTATCCGGCAATGGAGGATTACTGCATTGACATTATGATTGGAAAGGGGGCTTCCGCCCGTTCTATAAGACTGGATCTTCCCAAGTTTACACTGGTAGGAGCCACCACGAGGGCAGGGCTTCTGACGGCACCGTTAAGGGACCGTTTCGGAGTAATCCACCGGCTGGAGTTTTATTCGGCAGATGAACTGAAGCTGATTATCCAGCATTCGGCTCATATTTTAGGAGTAGAAATAGAGGAAAAAGGAGCGATGGAGCTGGCACGCAGAAGCAGGGGAACGCCGCGTCTTGCTAACCGGATGTTAAAACGTGTCCGGGATTTTGCCCAGATTAAATATAATGGAGTGATTACGCAAGAGGTTGCCCAGACTGCATTGGATTTGATGGAGGTGGACCGCATGGGGCTGGATCATATCGACCGCAATATACTGACAACGATTATAGATAAATTTAATGGAGGACCGGTGGGTCTGGACACCTTGGCAGCATCCATAGGGGAGGATGCCGGAACGCTGGAGGATGTATATGAGCCGTTTTTGCTGAAAAACGGGTTTTTAAACCGCACTCCCAAAGGACGGACTGCGACAGATTTGGCATATCATCATTTAGGGCTTGAAATTCCTTCTTAATACCGATATAATAGATATTGTGTAACTTTTAAGGAGAAAACGGCATATTTTGTGGGAAGGATGTGACGGGCATGTCGGCAAAGACGGATACGGAAGTAATCATCGGCGGCAAGGTATTCACTTTAAGCGGCTATGAAAGCGAAGAATATTTGCAGAGAGTGGCTTCTTATATAAACAGCAAGATGACGGAATACAGCAAAGTTGACAGCTTCCGCAGGCAGCCTGCGGACACTCAGGGCGTTCTTTTACAGCTTAATATAGCGGATGATTATTTTAAGGCAAAGAATCAGATTAGCCTTTTGGAAGAAGAAATTCAAAGCAAAGAAAAAGAATTGTACGATTTAAAACATGAATTAATTGCATCGCAGATAAAACTGGAGAATACGGAGAAAAACGTAAAGAGCCTGCAGTCGGAAGTGAATGAAAGCGCAAAGAAAATAATTCGCATGGAGACAGAGCTGAAGGATTTTAAGGGAAACGGGAAGTAAAGAGATAAAGGAAAGGTTGAGAGGCTGTCTGATGGCAGCCTTTTGTAGTAGGTGGATATGAGGAAAGTGGAACTCTTGGCCCCGGCAGGAAATTATGAATGTTTTCTGGGGGCAGTACATGCCGGGGCGGATGCCGTTTATCTTGGGGGAACAAAATTCGGTGCCAGGGCATATGCGGATAATTTTACGGAAGATGAGGTTTGCAATGCCATCCGATATGCCCATATTTATGGCAGAAAAGTATATCTGACCTTGAATACTCTTATTAAGGAGAGAGAACTTGAGGAAGTATATGAATACCTTCTTCCTTATTATGAAGCCGGGCTGGATGGAGTAATCATTCAGGATTTAGGTGTTTTTCAGGCTGTCGGCGAGTGGTTTCCTCTTCTGCCGAGACATGTCAGCACACAGATGACGGTGACAGGGAGCCTGGGAGCCGCTTATTTAAAGGAATTGGGAGCGGCAAGAATTGTGCCTGCAAGGGAATTGTCATTGGCGGAAATAAAGGAAATAAAAAAGAATGTGAATATTGAAATAGAAACCTTTATCCATGGAGCCGTCTGCTATTGTTATTCGGGGCAATGTCTGTTCAGCAGTATGATTGGGGGAAGAAGCGGCAATAGGGGAAAATGTGCCCAGCCTTGCCGGCTGCCCTATGAAATAGAAAAATCGGGGAGAAAAATCCATCCTTTAAGTCTGAAGGATATGTGTACTGTGGAATTGCTGAATCAGCTGATAGAGGCTGGAATTGATTCCTTTAAAATTGAAGGAAGAATGAAAA
>DNJW01000406.1:14461-15142 GCA_003488965.1 Lachnospiraceae bacterium
TTAAAATTGAAGGAAGAATGAAAAGTCCGGAATATACGGCTGGAGTAACCGGAATTTACCGAAAATATATCGACAGATATTATGAAAATCCGTCAGAATACTATGTGGAAAAAGGAGATATTGAAAAACTGGGGGCTTTATATATACGGAGCGGAATCAGTCAGGGATATTATCACAAGTATAACGGGAGAGATATGATAACTTTGGAAAATCCCGGTTATACTGGAAAAGACGGAGTTTTGGAGGAAAAGATACGAAAAACTTATTTGAAAGATGATTTCCGTCTTCCGGTTGCGGCAAAGGCAAGGCTGCCGGAAGATGGGGAGGCGGAACTTGTTCTGGAATGGAACGGCATATGCGCTGCTGTAAAAGGAGATAAAGTGCAAAGAGCCAAAAAACAGCCTTTGACAGAAGAAAGTGTGAAAAAGCAGCTGGAAAAATGTAAAAATACGCCCTTTTATCTGGAAAATTTAAGAATTCAAATGTCGGAGGATATCTTTTTCCCGGTAAAATCGTTGAATGATTTGCGCCGGAAAGCGGTAAAATGTCTGGAGGAAAAAATCATCAAGGCAAATGGTTTTTGCACGGTCAGGGAAAACAGTGTCAGAACTCCTGAGATAAACAAAGAGTCTGCTGCAGAAACTTATAGGGAAAAAGCAGAAATTCATATACTGGCCACCA
>DNJW01000295.1 GCA_003488965.1 Lachnospiraceae bacterium
AAGATTGAAAATTGATAATTTTCAATCCCAAGTTTGTGTCTGCGCGGCATCCACAAACTTGAAATCCATATATGGATTTGCGCAATAAAGCCGCGCAGAAATGGAGAAAAAGATGACAAGGGAGCAATTTTTAAGGTCGGATAAAAGGGTGTTAATATTAAGCGGGGCAACTATATTATATATGGCTTTGTCTATGGTGTATGCAATTGTACAGCATACGGCGGGTACTAGCACATATATCCAGCTTGCTGTCTTTCTGCTGGCTTTTGCTGTCAGTGTGGTAAGCTACTTTTTATTCCGGGGAAGAAAAATGTGCGGTATTATATTGACCGGAATGGGCGCCTTGTCATTTTTGGTTATGATGTCTTTGGGAGCTGAGGAACTTACTTATGCCTATGCTTTTCCTATTTTAATATCGGCCATTATCTATCTGAATAAAAGGTTTTCCTGGTATGGCGTATCGGTTATTATAATAGCCAATATCATACGTACGTCAAGGGATGTATCCGGCGGTGGGTTTGATATCGGTTTTGTTATGATAAGATGGACGATTACTATACTTGTGTGCATTGCGGTTTACTGCGTCATGGATATTACGCAGAAATTTAATGAAGAAAATATGGACAGTATTAAGAAGGCGGCTGCCGGGCAGGAAGAGGCGGCGAAAAAGATGGTGGCTACGGCAGAGGAAATCAATGAAAATTTTGAGAAGGCCAACGAGATGCTGAAAAAACTGAAAGAGAGTATTGATACCAACAGTTTCTCGATGAATAATATAGCAGAAAGTACGGAAAGTACGGCCAAGGCCATTCAGGAGCAGGCGGATATGTGCAGTTCTATCCAGGAGAGTTCGGATATGGCGGGGAGGGAGACCGAGAAGGTAGCAGAAGTGTCTAAGTCCGCTTCCCAAAATGTGGAGGAAGGTGTCAAACTGGTACGGGAACTGAAGGAGCAGGCAGAGGGAGTGGAGTCCGCCAGTAAGGAAACGGTGGAGGCGACAGTCCGTCTGACCCATAGGGTGGATGAGGTGAGGAATATTATCGGAGATATCCTGAGCATCTCTTCCCAGACCAATCTGCTGGCACTGAATGCTTCGATAGAGGCAGCCCGTGCAGGGGATGCGGGAAGAGGGTTTGCGGTGGTAGCGGATGAAATCAGGCAGCTTTCGGAACAGACAAAGGATGCCACAGAAAGAATTACAGGTATCATACAGGATTTGATTAAAGATGCCAGGAGCGCATCGGACAGTCTGGAGCATTCTGTAGAATCCATTAACGAACAGACGGAAATGATAGATATCACAAAGGAGAAGTTTGAAAAGATTGACAAGGAGGTAACGGAGCTGACAAGCAGCCTTCATAATATGGAAATGACCATAAGCGAGATCCTTCAGGCGGCAGGGGTTATTGCAGAGCGGATATCCCATCTGTCCGCCGCAAGCGAAGAAGTGGCAGCATCTTCGGAAGCGGGAGTAAAGACGGCTTCGGAGGCGGCAGAGCAGATGGAGGTATGCAATAGGATGCTGGAAAATATCCGCGTTTTATCCCATGAGTTAAAAAATTATGCCAATGTGTAAATAGAATTATGCGCAAAAAGCCGCGCGGAAATGGAGAAAAAATGGAAAGAGTGATAGAAAATTTTTTGAAATATGTACAGGTCGACACGGAATCGGAAGAAGGAAAGGCATTTACCCCTTCCACACCCAAACAGCATAATCTGGCCGGAATGCTGGTAAAGCAGCTTCAGGAAATGGGAGCTGAAGAGATTGCTTATGACAGGGAGCATTGTTATGTGTATGCTTCCGTTCCGGCATCGGAGGGCTGCGGGGCATCGCCGGTAATCGGATTTATTGCCCATATGGATACATCTCCGGCGGTAACAGGAGCGGATGTGAAGCCGCGGATTGTGGAGGATTATGACGGGAAGGACATTGTGCTTCACCCGGAAAAACAGATTGTAATGAAGACCGCAGATTTTCCGGAACTGACTTCCTATAAAGGAAAACGGCTGATTGTTACAGACGGAACTACGCTTCTAGGGGCGGATGATAAAGCGGGAGTGGCGGAAATCATGGCGATGGCAGAATATCTGCTGGAGCATAAAGAAATACCTCACGGGAAGATAAGGCTTGGCTTTACGCCGGATGAAGAAGTAGGGAAGGGAGCCGATTATTTTGATGTGAAACTTTTCGGGGCGGATTATGCATACACGGTGGACGGAGGAAGGCTGGGCGAGCTGGAGTACGAGAATTTTAATGCGGCCGGGGCGAAGGTAACGGTGCATGGAAGAAGTGTCCATCCGGGAGAGGCAAAGGGAAAGATGCGCAATGCCATCCTTATGGCCCAGGAATTCCAATCTATGCTTCCGGTCATGGAGAATCCCATGTATACTTGCGGCTATGAGGGTTTCTACCATTTGGATTCTTTAAAGGGGACGGTGGAAGAGGCGGCTGCCGAGTATATTATCCGCGACCACGACAAAGGAGAATTTGAGAAAAAGAAAGACAGGTTCCTGCGGATAGGGAAGTATTTGAATGAAAAATACGGGGAAGGAACTTTTGAGATTGATTTGGAAGACTCATACTACAATATGAAAGAAGTAATAGAGGAGAATATGCATTTGGTGGAAAATGCAAAAGCGGCTATGAAAGAACTGGGTATTGAACCGGCAGTGGTGCCGATACGGGGTGGTACCGACGGAGCAAGGCTGTCCTTTATGGGGCTTCCTTGTCCGAATCTCTGTACGGGAGGGCAGAATTTCCACGGCAGGTTTGAATATGCCTGTGCGGACGAGATGGAGAAGATTGTGGAGCTTCTCGTGAAAATTGCCGGAAAATATGCAAAGAAAATATAGTTCTGCGGGACTGTGACAAACCGTGCCCGTCATACACTATAGCAATAGTGAAGACGGGGGTTTGCCGTATATGAATCAGTACATAAAAAATGCTGCTAAGCCAATAAAGAAAATTGTTCCAAAGAGAAAAGAAGGCCAGTCAAAAGAGGGGTACCGGAATCTGCTGCTAGCAAAGGGGGCAGGAGCCCTGATATTTTGTCTGGCATTATTTTCTGTTGTCAAGGGGGCGGCTGCGGTTCTGCCTGCTTCCGTAACAGTCAGCAGCAGCGTGAACGGAAAACTGCTTCCAATCAGCAGCGTGGAGACGGACAGAAAACAGGTGGCGCTGTCATTTGAGGCTGTTCATGGAAATGGGGATATCTTAAAGATATTGGAAATACTGCAAAAGCATAATCTTCATGCCACGTTTTTTCTCACCGGGGAATGGGTGGAAAATTATCCGGATGATGTAAAGGCGATTTTGAAAGCAGGTGATTGAGTTATAATAATGACATGATGCTGGGGTCAAAAGGTCTGCCCGTCAACACTGTCAGGCAGACCTTTTGACCCCAGCATCATGTCATTATTATAACTCAATCACC
>DNJW01000051.1:0-27355 GCA_003488965.1 Lachnospiraceae bacterium
GCCAGCAAGAAAAGAAAAGCATTGGAAAAGAAATAGAAATTATTAAAAATGAAAAAAGAGTGAGTAAAGATGTCAGCATAGATATATTTTACGAATACTATTTGTATATAGAAAGTAAATGCAAGAAGAATAATTACAATTTGCTTTTGCATAGACATTTGGGTGACAGCCTTGTGTTGATAGCATTAAGAGAGCAGTTTGAGAATAAGTATGGAAAACCGCTTCATTATTTGATTCAAAAAGAACAGGAAGTGATTGCCCGTATGTATGGAGTCACCAATTATACGGTTATCGACCTTAAAAAGTTAGTTCATGGTATAGACTTGAGTAATTTAAATAGAGTAGAAAAAGATGCCGTTGAAGAAAATTTATGTGAGAGGATTTTTACATCTATTCCTCAGATGGATTATCCTTTTATTGCTGCACCGACTTTTTTGATACAGGAAGAGTGCGGATGGAAAAACTTTGTTGATGGTTGGGCAAAAATGATTGGCATTTCGGCGGAAAAGGTTGCTGTTCCTCAATATTTTCCAACCTATACAGAAGATGGACAGACAAAGATAGAGAAACTGGGATGCAAGATGGAAGATATTATATTATTGGCTCCTGAAGCGCAAACATTCACAGGGATACCAAAGAGGTTTTGGCAGGAATTGATTGAGCGCAAAGTGTCAGAAGGGAAAAAAATAGTTTTGAATACTATTTACGAAGATAAGGAATTTACAGGTGTGAATAATTTACATTTGTGCATTAATGATTTGATTGCGTTAGGATATCAGTGTGGCGAAGTATATTCTCTGCGTAGTGGACTGTGTGATTGCCTTTCCGCAAAAGGGGATAAACTACATGTTTATTATACACCCGATATGAATTTTAACTATTTTTCTATTAATAATTGCTTTATAAGTAGTAATGAAAATGTCAGGGAGCAGATAATCAATGCTCTGGAGGTAGAACATGAATAGTGCCAAGAAAGCGATTTATTTAAAGGTAAATAGAAGAGAAGAATATACTTTCTTTAATTTGAGAAAATGGTTGAACATTTCAGAACATCTGGATTCAGATATATTTGTGATGTGTGATAATCAGGAACTTCAAAAGGACATTTTTTCGCAAATGAATTTTATAGGTGATAATGTGCAGTTTATTCAGAGCCTGAATACAAAAGATATTGATAGGGTCAGCCGTTCAATTGCCAATGACTATTGGCAAAATGCGGCACATGCACATTTGACAACATTTTTTCATGCTATGGAAAATGGTTATAAGAATTTTTGGAATATAGATGCAGATGATACATTGGTTTGCCTGGAGACGGACAGATGCGCAGAAGCCCTTAAGGAAGTTCAGAAATATTGTGCAAAGAATGAAATTAAATGTATGTCTTTGGATATGTGGTATTCTTTGAAAAAAGGAACACATTGGTCATTTGGAGTGACTTATTCAAGAGATTCGTTATTTTGGTGTAAGTCTATTTTAGAACATTGCTTTGATGATGAGTATAAAAATCTTATAGATGAAAATTATAATATTGATTGCTTTTTTACATATATGCGAAGAAAGAAAATTGCGACAATAGAAACGTACTATTTTGAAAACATGGAGTTTGTCCATTATGGCAATAATATGATTACGCAGCCAACGATATCTTGGTACTGCAGATGGCATAACGAAAAGTTGATTTATCCAATTATTTATAGCTGCTTGGGGATAGAGGAGTTTGGTATTATACCAATTTTCGATGATGAGGTTTGTTTCGACATAGGGATAACGCCTGGCGAGGTGAGGAGATTTTGGGCTAGTCATATAGAAAGTGTGAATATTTACTCCAGAGGTGAATGGGAGAACTCATTGGGAAGTGAGTATATCGAAGAACGGGGACGATTATTTTTCGAGAAAAGCAAACAATTTATTAAAAAATACGATGACAGAACTGTTCAGAATATTTTAGTAGAAAACATAGATGAAAAACAAATGGTTGTATGGGGATGCGGAGACTTATTCCACAGAATGCTACCTGAGATAGTAAAGGCCGCGAAAATACGATATGTGTGTGACAGCAATCCGGAAAAATGGGGAACTACTATTGGTAAGAATATAACATGTATTTCTCCAACACAATTAACTAAGATGGATGATGTGTTTGTAATTATATGTGTAGAAAAAGCATCTGTATGCTTATCGATTGTCAATCATTTGTTACAGATGGGAATTACAGGATTTGAGCATATTGATAATTGGTTTGACTTTTTGGAAAAATGATGAATTTGTGTCATCAGCACAACGGTGGAATGGAGGTTAATATGTTCTACAATATTGGTTTAGTGGTGATGATGAATGATGGAATAGGAAATGGAATCGTAAATTTTGCTTTATATCATTTTTTAAAAGAATCCGGCTATACTGTTCTTATGATAAATGTGTTAAAAACTCAAGTGTCGGGGGATGGGTGGAAAGAACAGTATGTTGATTTGCTTGATGTAGAGAATACATTTTGGAGGGATAATAAAGGCAGAAAAGAGTTGCTCAAAATGAATCAAATTTGCGATATGTTTTTGCTAGGATCGGATCAATTGTTGCGAGCAGGATTTGTCAAAGTTACAGATTTTGATATTTGTCTTCCTTGGGTCAATTCACTGAAATATAAAGCTGCTTATGCGGTATCTTTTGGAAGTGATACTTATGAAGATGAAAAAAGTCGAAAAAAATTAGATTTCTTTCTCCATCGCTTTCAGAGGCTCTCCGTACGAGAAAAGTCAGGTGTCGATTTACTGAAAAGGCAGTTCGGTCTGGAAGGAGACTGGGTGCTGGATCCAACATTTCTGTGTGATAGAAAACATTATGAGAAGATGGCCCAGAAAGGACTTTCCCGCATTCCAAAAAGAAAATATGTGGCCGCTTATCTGCTGGATATGGAAGGGTTTGGGGAAGCTGTCATTCGGGCGGCGGAAAAGAAATGCGGCGTAAAAGAGCATCTTGCAGTTTTGGAGTCTCAGATTCGGGACAAAGACAGTTATTCGGGCAGTATGAATACGATGCCGGAAGCTAAAATAGAAGAGTGGCTTGCGCTCATTGAGAACAGTGAATTTGTGATTACGGATTCTTTCCATGGGTTATGTTTTTCACTGATATTTCAGAAGAACTTTCTGGTTATTTTTGATAAGGAGTGCTGGAGGGGTAATGCGAGGTTTGATTCGCTTTTATCCTTACTGCATTTGACGGACCGGATTGTCTATTCCCCAGAGGATTTGGCCGATGCGCTTGAACTTCCGGATATCGATTATTCTGTGGTCAATACTATTCTGGAACAGGAAAAAGACAGAAGTATACGGTGGCTTATGGATACAGTTCATGAAGGGATACATTTTAGAGGGGAGTCAGTTCAAGAAACCCAGCTCGTTCTATGGGGAGCGGGGAATTGCTTTAGCAGAAATTATAACAGAATACATCGACTGTATCCGATTCAGTATGTATGTGACGGCAATCCGCTCAAATGGGGGACACATCCGAAAGAAGGTGTACTGTGTATCTCATCGGAGCAGCTTAAGACATTGGGAGATGTCTTCGTGCTGATTACAGTGGATCATCCGGGAGTTTCATTACAGATTGCAAATATGCTGCTGGATATGGGGATTCAGAAGATGGATCATATAGAGAACTGGTTGGAATAGGAGAGGATATGGTGGTATCGCTTTACAGATAAATGGAAGCAGAGACTTATGAATCGTGAATAAATATTTGGAGGAGACAGATGAATAAAATATTTGAGAAAATGAATCAAAATGATATTGCTATTTATGGAAATATTCGTTATTGTAATGATTTTAAATATGTTTTTCAGCTTGCTTTGCGTATGAATTTCAGCAATGTTTTTTATATACAGGATTTGCAGCACATCTCTTGTGAATTGCAAAAACTTTGTGAACAATATCGGTTGGTTATTGCCTGTATAGATAAATCGGTATGGTGTAGGATAAAGGATACCCGGCCAGCAAAAGTGGTATGGATGGAAGAACTATTCGAATTGCTGGATGAAATGAATGTAGGTTGGTTTGATAGGGTAAATCCTTCAGATGAATGCCACCGGATACCGGAAAATAAAAAGATTGCCTTATGGGGATTGAATGATGCCTGCGATTTTTTCCTACAGTACCAAACGAACATAGTCCCGGATTGCATATTTGACTGGGATTCGTCAAAGAGTGGGACATATTCTGGTATTAAAGTTGTCTTGCCAGATAGCATTGTAGATTGGGAAGATTATTACATAATCATCATGTGTAGGGATAGATATGGATTGAGAGACTGGCTCATTTCAAAAGGGATGAAAGAAACGGAGGATTTTCTGTTTTATGGATATTATGTTGACAGGCTTAGTGCAAGCGAGATGATGCGGAAAACGATATATGCTCTTTCGAAAAGAAAGATTGACTGTGCTTATCCGTTTAATAGAGCGAAACTAGATAGTGATGGCACTATGCATTTATGTCCATGTGGAGCTATGATGGTAGGTGATATCCTACAGCAAAATGCAGAAGCTGCCTGGAATTCGGTTGCTGCGTCTATTGCCAGATTATCAATGATTAACCAAACATATTCGTTTTGTGATAAAATTGCGTGCCAATCTTTTGTATTGGAGAAAATACCAATTTTGGCAGGAAATGTGGATGAGAGTGCTTATGGACGCAGGGCTTCAGAAATGCCTAAGGAGATACAAATGAATAGCAGCATAACATGTAATTTGTATTGTGAGACGTGTAGGAAAGAGCGAATATATAATTCCTGTGTACAGGATCAAAGAAGTATGGAAATAGCAAAAAAGGCTATTCCGTTAATCAAAAATGGAAACTATGTAGGCACGTCTGGGTCGGGTGAGGTTTTCTTGGATGCAAGTTATCAGTATGTTCTTAGCAAAATGGAAGAAATAAACCATGAAGATTTAAAGTGGGAAATATTGACAAACGGTAATTTGATGACAAAGGAAAAAGTGGATTATATTTTGAAATATGGCAGAAACAAGATAGAAATTATTGCGGTATCAGTTGACGCGGCGAGAAAGGAAACATATTTGAAAATCCGTCGTGGTGGAAATTGGGAAAAGCTAATCGAAAATTTAAGATATGTTGGCCAGCAGAGAAAGGAGGGACGCTTTGCGACATTCCGGCTAAATTTTGTGGTTCAGAGCGGCAATGTGAAAGAAATGGGAGAATTTGTCCAATTGGCGGAAAGCATAGGGGCAAATAAAGTTTGGTTTACTAAGGTTAGAAATTGGGGAACTTATTCAACCGATGAGTTTAAGCGGATTGATGTCCTTGATGAAAATGGAAATATAAAGTCAGACTACCGTATATATTTTGAAAATCCTGTCCTTAAATCCCCAATAGTAGATATGGAGGCATTGCTAACGGGTAGAAATGTTTATGCTGATTAAGGAGATGGCAATAGAAAGATTAATGAAAAAGATATAAATCTCCAAGCAGAGAGACTGGCAGACAATATGGCGATAAACAAAATACCATCAAAATCCCCCTGTTGTTGCAGAGACCGATATGACTGCCATGATTATAAATGTGGGAATGAGATGATAGCCAAGGAGATATCGGATGTAGCAAAAAGGTGCTTTTTGTAAATCTACCGGATACGAGGAGATATAGAATGAGAATCTTAATTATAGGTGGAACAGGGATTATCAGTCATTATGTGACAGAGAAATATAGGAATATGGGACATTCTGTGACAGTCATCAACCGTGGAAATAGGAAGTATTTGAACATTGGGAATGTCGAATACATAGCTGGAGATAGCAATAATAAAAATAGTCTGATGGATGTGGTGGGAAATAGAACCTTTGATAAAATCATTGACTTTACAACCTTTGACAAAGAGACTATGCAGATGAAAATAGAAGTATTATCAAGTAAATGCAATCATTATATTTTTATCTCTTCTGTAGCCGTTTATGAAAGAAACACAGATGCAGAATGCTACACAGAGAATATGCCTATCGGGAATAGTAAGTGGTTATATGGTTTTAGGAAAAGTGAGTGCGAGAAAGTACTGCGTAATACAAGTGGTAAAAATTTTCACTATACAATCATACGTCCAGGTCTCACATGTGGGGAAATGTTTATTCCATATTCACCTATTGACACCTATGGTATGCCGGGATATCTGACATACTGTATATTAGCTGGGAAAGAAATATTGACTACGAATATTGGGGAAGATGAGATGCAGGTAATGCATGCGGCTGACATGGCTGAAAACATTTACAATCTGTTGTGTACGAATGAGTGTGTAAATGAATGCTTTAACCTGAGCGGAAATGAGTATATTACGGCGAACCAGATTCTCCAAAAGTTGGTAGACTCTTTGGGAAAAAATGCCATTGCCTGTTATGTGCCACGGAATGAATTGGTTCAAAATACAATGATAAAGCCTCTCATTGAAGGAGGATGGCATGAAAGATACTCGAATAGGAAAGCGAAGGAGATTCTCGGCAGCAAGTATTTGACATCGCGAAGTGTCTTGGATAACTTGAATGAATCGATAGAGTTCAACCTTAACCACCGTGAATATGTGGGATGGCCAAAAGCATCAGAGGAGTGTATTCAATATATCATAGAAAACGCAAAGCTTAACGGGCAGGCTGACTTGAAGCATATTGCATCGCATAATAAACCAAAAGGAAATAATTGAGCTTGCATAGTATTGAGAAACATTTTTGATGTGGAAACGAGCGTTTACATGGAGGCGAATATGAATCCATCATTTGAGAATGAACGAAATAAAAAGAAATTTGATCTTATGTGTCAGTGGATGAAATTAAAAATACAGGGTATCTATCTGATAGAATTTTTTCAAGATAGAGGCTTTCAATCCATTGCAATTTTTGGCATGGGCGAAATTGGACAGCTTATGTATGACGAACTGGTTATGGAAAAGAAGTTGACTATTCAATATGCCATAGACCAATCAGGAATACAATATTTAGAAAGTCTGCCTGTTTATTGTCTTGATAAGGATTTGCCCAAAGTGGATGCTATTGTGATAACGCCAGTGTTGATTACTGACCAGCTGGAGGAGCAGATTTATGAGAGTCTGGGCGAATGCGTCACTTTTGTATTCGAGGAGATTCTATATGAGCTGAGCCGAAAGCATGGGGTTGCTTCTTCGCTATGGAGAATCTTATGAAAGAGTTAAAAAAGGCTATATTGGCAGATAGAGAACATTGCACCGGATGCGGATGCTGTGCAGCTGTGTGTGCAAAGCATGCGATTGAATTGAAGCAGTCCGATCTGGATGGTTTTTTTTATCCATATATAGATACAGAAAAATGTATGGATTGTGGACTTTGTGGGCAGGTATGTCCGGCATTACATATAGGTGTGAAGCGGGAAACGAAAGAATTCTGTTCGGAAGTATATGCCGCCAGAGCCCTTGAAGATGAGATTCGGGAGAATAGCGCTTCAGGAGGGGCCTTTTCTGTTCTCGCCACAGAAATTTTGGAAGAGGACGGTTGTGTGGTGGGTGTTGCATGGGAGGGGAAGACATTTGCCCGCCATCGGATGATTCACGATAAAAGCGAACTTGTTCTCCTTCGGGGAACCAAATATTTCCAGAGTAGGATGGAATCTGTTTACGAAAAAATTCAACAAATGTTAATTAAGGGCAAACAAGTATTGTTTTGTGGCACTCCATGTCAGGTCAGGGCGATTGAGAATTACTGCGAGATGAAAGGAACTCGAGATGGTCTGATTTTAGTAGACCTTTTGTGCAGGGGTATCCCTTCTCAAAAGGCTTATGAACATTGGATATGGGAAGAGGAGGAAAAACAAGGCAGCAGAATTCAGTTTGTCCAAATGAAAGAGAAGAGAAATGGCTGGAATAAGGTTGGAACAAGGATTACTTTTGAAGATGGAAGTGAAAAATATTATTCCCTGTATGAGAATGCTTTTGCAGACAGTTTTTTAAGAGATAACACGAGTATCCGAGATTCTTGTTACCATTGTCCTTATAAAAACATAAAAAGAGATTCTGATTTGACTATAGGAGATTTTTGGGGATATCACAACCAAGGATTTGCAGATAATAAAGGTATATCCGTTGTTGTCGTTAACAGTGAAAGGGGACAGAGACTTTTTGATTCTATCAGAAAAGATTTAAAAACAGCACCATCTACCATGTGGAAGCTGGTGCAAGGAAACCATGCAGCATTCACCCAAATAGAAGAGAGTAGAGCCAGAGAGGTATTTTGGAATTTTTTAGATAAGTATAGTTTTACGACCGCATTAGAATTATCGAGGGATTGGGGGAGGCGGGAGAGCGAAAAGTTCACGGATGCTCCGGATGGCCTTAGTATGGTAAATGTGGGAACGGCACAGGCCAAGTATGCGTTTGACTATCAGACAGTCCCGGTAAACGGCTATAATATGGCATTGCATATGAACCCTCTTATGTACAATAAAGAAATTCTGAGGAACAATCAAGAGAAAATTGCAGCGGGAGCCATTGTCTTAATTACACTGGAATACCCTATTTTCCTGTGCCCAAATGGTAGCGAACTTTCGGCAGAGGAGGCAAGGCGGATCAGAGAAGCCCATGGGGGGTATGCCAAAGAGGAAGCATTTCTGCGGCATCTTGGTGAAAGAAATTTCCGGCTTAACCATAATAAACTTTGGGAAGTGGATTGGGAACTGCATAATCTGATTCATTTAGGATGGGAAAAGGGAATTGGCATAAAAGGGATTGTCTTGCGGAATCAGGAAAATGAGCAGGTAAAGCGAAAGCGTAAATATGCGGTGGAAGACTTGAAAAAACTAATCGTATACTGTCGGAGTATGTCATGGCAGCCTGTTTTGGTGGGGCTGCCTTACAGCAAAGAACTAAATGATTATGTACCATGGGAATTTAAGAAAAAGAATTTTTATGAACCTATAGAACTGGTAACGAAAGAAATGGATATTGCATTTTATGATTACTCGGAGGATTCAAGGTTTGCGGCGTTGGATAATTATATGAATGTTTGGTTCTTGAACAATCGGGGAAGAAAAAAGTTTACCCGTGTGGTATATGAAGAGATTTTGCATGGAAAGGAAGAAAATGAGACAGAGCAGAACGGAATGGCTTGAAGCAGTCTGCCAAAAGGAAATTGTCCTATTTGGGGCTGGAGCATATGCAAAGGCTTTTTACCGGGATTTTAAGGATGAATTGCATATTTCATACTGTATTTCCAATGATGAAAGACAAAATGTTTTTTGCCTGGATGGGCGGGAGGTTTGTCAGGTTTATCGGGTGGAAAAGGCGATTATGGATGAGCACCGATTCATTATTCTTTGTGCGGAAAAGCATGGGGAAATGGAAAAGCAGCTCAGCGCCTACGGTTTGCGGTATGGAGCGGATTATGTGGATTCCGGGCTGTTTCGGGTCATGAATTCAAGCAAAAAAATCGTGGTGTTTTACGGAGTCTGTTACATGAGGGCGCTGCACCACTGTCTCATGGAGTCTCCCTCTTTTATGGACATCTATGATGCTTATTACTGGCTCGGCTATCGAACCAGGAACATCGTGGAACAGGAGACTTTCCTGCTTTTGCTTGGGATGGCGGAACTGTATATTTGTCATGAAGCTATGACGATGGAAGCTCGAATTTATCTTTCTGCGTTAAAGCAGGAGTGCAAAATTATCCGGATTCCGCTGGTTATGTTTAACGGGTACCACCCCAAAACAGGTGAAAGGGTGGGAGAGGACAATGTTTATAGCATTGTTTCTTCAAATACCTATTTTGGGCCATTTATTACGCCAGATGATGTGGTAAACCAATGTATCAGGGAGAACAGGAAACTGCCGGAGATATTGAAGCTGATTTCGGATGTGGATTATTATAAGAAAGATTTTCTGGAACGGAATTACAGAAAGGAAATCCGCAAAATCGAGGTAGCAGAGGCGGCAGTAGATATTCAAATATCAGACTATATCTTGGAAAACCATGGAAAAAAGCGCTTATTTTTGAATGAGAAACATATTTCCAATTGCGTGATTATCGAATTGGCAAGGCGGGTATTGGAAGCATTGGATTTGGATGGGGAATTACCAGCGGAAGAACTCTGTAATCGAAGATTGTTATATACAACAGAAGTTCCAGTGTATCCGTCTGTAATTGAGAAATTGTCATTAACTGTTTATGGGAAAAAACCCAAATATCGAATGTTTACATTTGGCAAAGAGATTGATGTAACTTTCGAGGAATACATAGAGCGATATTATGATTATTGCACAATGATGAAAATGTGTATGGAAGAAGGATATTTTCCTGATGGGAGAGGATATGGGAGAAAATGAATATAGGCTACCTTTGTTAAAGGTTGGATGTGCTGCACTTGTAGAAGATAAAGAGAAAGCATGGTTCCTGCGGTTAAAAACAAATGAGTTATGTGAAATTGACAGGAAAAATCATGAAGCAAAGATTTTGAAGCGATTTACAGATGCACCGATGATAGAGGATTTTTTATATCTGCCCATTGAAAAGGTGGGGGACATTCTAATTTTAGCTCCGGGGACAGCTTCCCACCTTGTGTTTTATGATTTGTCAAATGATATGTGTGAATATATAGAGCTTGCTCCAATACAAGATGACAGAAAGCTTAGATATACGGGTGTTTGTAATTTTTTGAAAAGCTATGTGCAAGGAAATAGCGTATATCTGTTTGGTTACGAATATCCTGCCATAGTGAAAATCGATATGGCTACAAAAGAGATTGCTTATTTGGATGCTTGGGTAATGGAAGTAGAACAGAGAATAAAGAAAGTATATGCATCCATGGGATATGTATCAGATTATGCTATCGTGGGTAATTTTGTCTGGATGTTATGTGAATGTGTAAACGCAGTACTATGTCTGGACTTGAGGACAGATAAGATAGAGATTATAGATATCTGCTCTGATTTGGTCATACAGTGCGGAATCTGTTTTGACGGTAATTTCTGGGTAACAGGTAATAATGAGCATGCGAATAAACTCTTAAAATATAATAATCAATTTGTTCTGGAAAAAGAGATTGAAATATACTCGGTGAAAGATGGTGGGGAGGAGTATTTTCTTCCTTTGGAAGAAGGTTATTGGGCAACGTACCCGGTGCTTGATTTGGGTGAAAAGCTGTTCCTGTTTTCTGTTTATCCTAGCCATGTATATGAGTTTGACAAGGCATCGGAACAGGTGCGTATTCAGGTTGCCTTTGAGAAACTGATGGAAGTTAGGGGTGAAAAGCTTTATGATTTAAAAATTTTGGCACCCAGAAAAAAGGACAATATCATATATTTTGTGACGGGGAATGATTTTCTGTGGAATGAGTATGATTTTATTCATGATATGGTAACACAGTATGAGGTGAGGACGGAAAGAGATGAAGAACTTCTGCAGGGGTATTCAAAGTTTCTAGGTGGGAAAATGATTGCAGAGGATAGTTTTGTTTGGAATTTGGGGTATAAAATGACACTATCTCGATTTTTGAGACACGCGAAATATGCCTTATTGGAGGAAACGGACAATATGGGAAAAACAATAGTGTAGGTATTGGGATTCATAAAGAATGTTGGGAGGCATTAGACGGATGAAAACCTCGGAGGGACAGCTAGAGAATACGGTTTGTGAATTGCTGAAAAAGCAGTGCAGTGAATATGTACCTAAGGACAAGGAACTGCTTGTATCGGGAGTAATAGGCTCTTTTCAGTTGTTCGAACTCATATGTGAGTTGGAAGAAGCTTTCGATATTCGATTTCATCAGGAGGATTTGAAAGAAATTAGTCATTTTTCTTCTGTCAATGCAATCACAAATACAATAAAGAAGTATATGGCTTGATAACGGGGGAAGGAATATTGTTCGCGGATGAAATAAAATGGTCGGATAACATTGCGATTAAGGATGATAAAGAAAACTTAGTATCTTATCGACAGCTCTATAAAGCGGCTCTCGGTATGGAGGAATATTGGGATAAAAGGATTTTGACTCTTATATACTGCGATAATTCTTTTGAGAACCTAGTTATGGTTCTAAAGCTTCTTTTCCTTAGGCAGCCAATGCTTTTGCTGTCGAAAAATTCTGATAGTTCTTTTAGAAAGGATATTTTGGAAAGATTTCAGCCATCTTATCTTTGGGAGAAAGGGGAGCTGAAGAAAGCAGATAATGGAAGTGATGTTTTTTATGAGGTGCACCCAGAACTCGCACTGCTTCTTTCAACCAGTGGGACAATTGGAAAACCGAAGCTGACAAGGATTAGCTATCAAAATATAGCGGAAGAATTGCGGATAGGAGCAAAAGAATATGGAATTTGTGAAGTGCAAAAAGGCATGCGGATATTACCCATAGAACATGTATTTGGGCTGGCATTTTGCTTGTATCATTGGAATGTGGGAGGGTGTGTAGTCACGACAGATGTTCATGTAATGAGTTCCCAGTTTGATTGCCTATATGACAAGGAGGGGATTCAGAATATAATTGGAATTCCTTTTCATTATAGCATACTGTTGAAAAAAGGTTTTTGGCAGGAAGAGGGGCGGATTTCCAGATTGAATTGTGCCTTGTTCGGTGGCGCGAAGCTGGATGAAAGGGATAGATATGCTTTGGTTTCTCTGCTGCAGGAGAAGTTTGTGATTGGCTATGGACAGACAGAAAGTACATCAGCAGTCGTAACAGCAGCTTTTAAGAATCCGGATGAAAAGGTGGGAACGGTGGGACGGCCTGTTTCTGGTGTGAAAGCAAGTTTAGACGAAAAGGGAGAACTATATATAGAATCTCCAACTGTATGCATGGGATATGCTTTCGATTATAGAGATCTTGCAAAAGGGGATGAAAATAAGGGTATCATAGCTACCGGCGATTTAGCCTTTATAGACGAAGACGGCTATATCTTCCTGAAAGGCCGGAGTCGAAGATTTGTGAAAATAGTGGGAAACCGAATCGGGCTGGACGAGGTTGAGACATTGTTAGAGACGCATTTTCCCGAACATGAATTTGCCTGCACAGGGGAGGACGATAAATTAAATGTTTATTTCAAGAGGATAGATAAATATAATCTGGAAGACCTATGCCCCAAAGTACTTTTTGAAAAAGCAGAGGTTCCACTTACCATGATTCATTGCTATACCGTGGAAGAATTTCCGAGAAGTAGCGCGGGAAAGATATTATATTCCGCACTGGATACAACGCACAAATAATCCGGAATGAAAGGCACAGACAACATGGCTGTTTCTCTAAAAAAAAGTTTAGAAAATGCCCTAAAGCATTATGAAAGAGTCATCTTTCTCTATCAACCGTCCAAAGAGCTATGCACCGAATTAAGGACAATCTTGAAAAAGGAGAAAAAAGGGATTCTATTGCTGACCGCTACAGAAATCCCGGATTTCCCATGCGACCAGCGCAAGCTGCAGGAGGATGAATGCAAATCGCTCATGGAGCTATATTTCACCTATAGCTTTTCAAACCACTTCATCTTCCTGACAGACCAGAATGAATTCCCCTGGCCGTCCATCCTCAATTTTGCAAAGGCGGGACTGGCCACAAGGGGAGAAATATTGGAGGCCCTGATGAGGTAAAATATGGATTCACAACATTACGCGGAAATGCAAGAGAATTTTTCACGGTTGAAAACCTCAGGCGCTTTCGAGGGAAACGCTATTTTTTTGTTCGGCCACTGCAATGCCACCGAGGAGCTGGCAGAGCTGTTTCTAACAGAAGGATATACCATAGAAGCGATCCTGGATAACAATACGGCAAAGCAGGGGAAGCGTTACCAAAACATCCCCATCGTGGCCCCTAATCGAATTTTAGGACGGAAAAATACGGTAATATGCATTGCATCAAGGGCATATGCGTCCATGAAAGAACAGCTCCAGAACATGGGGTATGCAGGGGAAGTATATGGATTGGTGGATTACGACAGTTTTTCCGAGTATTCCCTGTCCGGGGAGACAATGTCCCGGATGGGGGAACGCATCTGCCGCGGGAAAATTTCCCTGGAGCATATGAAAGAGAAATATAGGGGAATATTCCAGGTCTACTGCCCATTCCCCGCATTGGGTGATGTGGTCTACACCATGTCCTACCTGCCATACTTTTTAGCGGACAGGGAAATAAGCAAATATGTGGTATTCGTAGTGGGAAATGCCTGCGCAGATGTGGCGCGGATGTTTGGGGCACAAGCACTGGAAGTTCTGACCCAAAAAGAAATGGACGAACAAGTGCAGGCGGTTATTTACCAAAGAGATACAGATTCTTTTATTGCACATCATGACAGGCCATATGTGGTAAATCTATGGAAGATTCTTTCTGTCAAAAAAATTCCTTTTGATGCTCTATATCGGTGCGGCGTATTTGGATTACCGATTGATTGCAAACCATATGCTCCTGCAGACCTTGCCGTATATGATAAGCTGGAGGAAATACCTGCCGGCAAAGCGGCAGTCCTTTCGCCCTATGCCAAGTCAGTGGCAAATCTTCCCAGTGGATATTGGGACTCTATCGTAGAATGTTGTTCCAGAAAAGGCTATCGGGTCTATACGAACGTTGCCGGGGAAGAAAAGGAGCTGCCGGGGACATTTCGTCTGGAGGTGCAGCTGGACGAACTGCAGTCGGTCGTGGAGAGGGCAGGCGTCTTCATTGGGCTGCGCAGCGGCTTATGTGATGTGCTCAGGTGGGCAGATTGCCGCAAGATTGCGCTATACCGTGATTGCTTTTACAGCAGCACCAGTTGGAAAGTGGAAGAGGTCTTTCATCTGGACGGGTGGGAAAATATTGTTGTAAGAGATGCGGAAAGCTGTTTCATACATTTATGAAGATGCTGGAGGGATTGCATGAATCTGCTGTTTACAGTTCGCCGTTGCGGTGATAGAATAATCTACAGTCATTGTGAAGGAGATCACGCTCGGGGATAAGGTGATTGTGGAGGCGGTTGTCTGATGCGGGAGGGTCATGAAGAGATGAGGCGGTATTTCAATACGGAGGGTGTATGCAGACCGGACCGGCACTATATGGTGCGGCTGGATGAACGGCTGGATAAGGTAAAACGGCTGTATGTGGATCAGGGAAAATACTTTGTCATCAACAGAGGCAGGCAGTATGGAAAAACGACGACACTGAAAGCGTTGGAGCAGTATTTAAAGGGAGAGTATCTGGTTGTTTTCATGGATTTTCAGGGAATTGGAATGGCGGACTTTGCAGATGAAAAAATATTTTCTTATGCTTTTGCAAAGGAATTTCTTGCAGCAGTTCGAAAGATAAGCGATGGCAGCAAAGAGCTAGTGTGGCATCCATTGACTGATTATCTGGAAAATTCTGAAGACAGAAGCCTGCGCGAATTGTTTTCGCGTTTGAGCAGGATATGCGAAACTGCTGAGAAGCCGCTTGTCCTGATGATTGATGAGGTGGACAGTGCGTCCAATAATCAGGTTTTCATTGACTTTCTTGCACAGCTCAGGCGGTATTATCTCGACAGAGAGGAGAAGCCGACGTTCCAATCGGTTATTCTTGCCGGAGTATATGATATTAAAAATCTAAAATTGAAAATACGGTCAGGTGAAGAGCATAAATATAACAGTCCATGGAATATCGCTGCGGATTTTACGATTGATATGAATTTTTCCACGGAGCAGATTACCGCCATGCTGGGAGAATATGAAGAAGAGAGGCACACGGGAATGAATGTGGGGACGGTGTCCGAACTTATTTATGCGTATACTTCGGGGCATCCCTATCTCGTGTCAGAACTATGTAAGCTTCTCGATGAAGAGGTTGGGACGCTTTGGGCGGATAAAAAAAAGAAAGAGATCTGGTCGGAAGAGGGAGTTAAGAAGGCGGTAGGACTGCTGCTCGGTAAGCCGCGTTCCATTTTCCAGAGTATGATCCGCCAGATGGATGAATACCCTGAGCTGAAGCAGATGTTGAATGTTCTCCTGTTTCAGGGGAAAAGGATTACTTTCAATATAGATAATCCGGTCATAGATTTATCTGCTATGTTTGGTTATATCGTTGGCAGAAATGGCAGCGTCCAGATAGCAAACAGAATTTTTGAGATGCGGCTGTACAGCTATTTCCTGTCGGAGGAGGAAGTAACCAACGCGATATATGATGAAGCACAGGGGAATAAAAATATATATTTTCGAAATGGCAGATTCGATATGAAGCTGGTGCTTCAAAAATTTACGGAGCATTTTACGGATATTTACGGAGACAAGGACGAAAAGTTTTTGGAGATTTATGGGCGAAAACTTTTCCTGTTGTACTTGAAGCCGATCATCAATGGAACGGGTAACTATTATGTGGAAGCTCAGACGAGGAACGCCAGACGGACGGATGTGATCGTAGATTATCTGGGCGAGCAGTTCGTCGTGGAGATGAAGATCTGGCGCGGGAATGAGTATAATGAGAGAGGGGAGAGACAGCTTTCGGAGTATCTTGATTATTATCACTTAAAGAAAGGATATATGCTCAGCTTTAATTTTAATAAGAAGAAAGAGATCGGGGTGAAGGAGATCACGCTCGGGGATAAGGTGATTGTGGAGGCGGTTGTCTGAGGGAAAGAGCAGAAACCAGGAGGCTTCCGGTATCAGAGACGGACGGGATAAAAGCGGCGTTTTTGAGGGAAACGAATGCTGGGATTCTATTGCAGAATACTGCTCTAAAAAAGGCTATCGGGTCTATACGAACGTTGCCGGGGAAGAGAAGGAGCTGAAGATGCAGGAGGGATTGCATGAATACCTATCTTATTACGGGAGCCACAGGCTATATAGGGTCCATGCTGGTAAAGCATATAACAAAAACAGATAAGGAAGCGCACATAACGGTCATCGTGCGGGACAGGGCAAAAGCAGAAAACATGCTTCCTTCCGCCGTACATTTCGTAGAGGCGGACTTGACGGACAGAGTACAAATGGCAGCATTGGATTGCAGATGCGACTACATCATCCATTGCGCCTCCATTACGGAATCTGTCCGGATGATAAGCCATCCCGTGGAAGTGACTGAGAGTATTGTTAACACGACACAGCATGTATTGGAGCTTGCACGGCGCGGCTCGGTCAAGAGCATGGTATATCTTTCCAGCATGGAGGTATACGGAAGCATTGACTGTCAGGATGGGTGCCGCACAACGGAGGAAGAAGCCTTGCGGGGGGAAGTGGAATTGCTGGCCTCCCGCAGCTGCTATCCTTTAGGAAAACGCATGGCAGAAAATATCTGCCATTCTTATTATAAGGAATATGGCGTCCCGGTAAAGATTGCCCGCCTCTCGCAGACTTTCGGGGAAGGGGTGCTGCCATCTGACAGGCGCGTTTTTGTCCAGTTTGCGAAAGCGGTCAAAGCGGGCAGTGATATCGTGCTCCATACACAGGGGCATTCCATGGGAAATTACTGCGGGATTCACGATGCCATATCGGGAATCATGACTATTTTGGAAAAAGGAACCAGCGGGGAAGCCTACAATGTGGTAAATGAAAACAATACCATGACGATTCGGCAGATGGCTGAATTTGTGGCTGACAGGATAGCAGGCGGGAAAATAAAGGTGGCATATGATATAGCAAAGGATGACCGGCATGGCTATGCGGCCGACACGGGGCTCCGGCTCTCGGGAAAGAAACTCATGTCTTTGGGATGGAAACCGGAGGAGGCTTTGGAGGATATGTATTCGCAGCTTATCAGATTTTCGCCTGAAACAGCGCGTCAAACAATCAGGTGTTCGTCGAATTCCCGGCACAGCTGAGGGGGTACTATTTAAACCGTGAGGAAATGCCGATTTTCCATTCCGTCATTCTGGCGGGGGTATATGACATCAAGACGAGGAAATTTTGGAAACCGATGGTTTTGAAGATGCCGGGAAGGCATGGACGAAGCAGGGGATTGAAAAAGCCGTCCATACAATCTTACGCGCCTATTGCTTATCCCGCCACTGCCATCAGCACCGGAATCGTAAACACACACAATATGGTAGTCAGAATAATGGCAGCGCTGCAGGTAGTGCCGTCAATCCCTTTCTGGTTCCCCAGTATCAGCGGCATATTTCCGATAGGCATGCCGAACATGATCATACAAACGAAAATCAATGCGCTGTCCCCCGTCACCAGCTTAAGCAGCGGCAGCATCAGAAGCGGCAGGACCAGCAGCTTCACCGCCGAGAAAACATACAGCCTGGGCTGGCAGAAAATCCTTTTCAGGTCGGACTGAGCCAGTGTGAATCCCACGGCAACCAGCGCCATGGGGGATGTCACATTGCCCAGATAGGTGATGGCAGTCTTGATGAAAGCAGGCAGCTGTATATTGCATACAATGATAAGGAGAGCAGCCAACCCGGATATGGTGCCGGGATTGAGCATGGATTTCATGGAAGAAAATGAGAATTTTCCGTCCATCAGCGCAACTCCGTAAGTATAAAATACTATCGTGTAAATCAGCAGAAATTCCGTCACGTAGACCACATACTCTTCCCCCAGGATGCTGGAGACCACCGGTATGCCGATGAATCCCAGGTTAGAGAAGACGAACATCATCTGAAAAATCTTCCTCTGGTCCGGAGCCCTGTCAAAAAACGGGGACAAAATCATGCCGGCCGCAATAAAAACGGCGAACATCCCCAGGGCAATCCCGCCCACCTTCCCTATGGTGCCAAGGGAAACCAGTCCGGCGGAATTAGCGGCGCTGGATAGAATCAGCATGGGGTTGAACACATTGACGATCATCTTGGACATCTGGGTGTTCGTATGCCCGTCCATCAAGCCCTTCCGTGTCATAAAGTATCCTGCGCCAATCATGATCAGCAGTGCAAGCATCTGAAAAAATACGGTAAATATTGTCATAATTGTCTCCTTGTGCTGTCTGTAAAATAAGGAAGTGTGAAATAAATCTATCCTAAGATAATTCCAGCCCTGCAAGGTCAATATACAGATCATCGTAGATATTGACCTTTATTTTGTCATGAAAAGTGTATGCGGAAGTCTGAAAATGTGTTTCTTCCAAATGATAGATATAGGCAGATTTCCGGTTTGGATTTAATATCCAATATTCCCGGACTCCGGCATGTGCATACAGGTTTAACTTGCGTATATAGTCATGGCTGGAAGTACTGGGGGAAACCACCTCGATAATCCAGTCAGGGGCGCCGGTACAGCCTTTATCAGTCAGTTTATCAGGATTACAGATCACGCTGATATCCGGTTCTACAATGATATCCTCATCCTGGAATAATTTTACTGCGAAGGGAGCAGGATAAACCCTGCAGCCGCCCTTTTTGGAGTCAATATAGTTTCCGATCACTTTGTCAAAAAAGTGAACCACTTCCTGGTGGATGCGGCTGGGAGCAGCCATATAGTAGAATTGGCCGTCTATCAATTCTGCGCGGATGTTTTCCGGAAGCCGGTAGTAGTCATCCTCTGTATAAGAATGAGGTTGTGCCAAAGCCATAAGAATTCTCCTTTGCTCACAAATATTAAGGCAGTGTATCAGCCATTTTCAGCGATTTTGATCTTAAGGTTCTGATTCAAAGTTTAGCATATAATTACCATCTGTACAATCCCATAATTTTGAATACGTGTCATCTTTTACATTCAGTGCGGGAAGCGCTTACTGGTCATGTTGGCAAATGTTTTTATACTCATAGCCAGAAACATTTGCCAACATAAATGTATAATGAGCGGACGCCTGTGTATTGTCGGACAGAGAACCGCAGGATGAATGCGCCCGCGAGTATAACATGAGTGTAAATCCGGCATAAAAATGTATATTTTCAACAGCAAAGTGACATGCTAACCTTAATCATGTGTCGGTTTTGGATGCAGTAAAAAGGAAAGGCATGAGGAATTATTATGTCCAGTATAATTGATGATCGTGGAAACGTAAAAACGGAAGATGCCGGAAGTGTACGCCCTTTCGGTATCCGGGACAAGATAGGATATATGTTCGGTGACTTCGGCAATGATTTCAGCTTCATCTTTGCCAGCAATTATCTGATGGTTTTCTATACGAAGGTGCTTGGCTTAAGCGGTTTCGTGGTGGGGCTGCTTTTCCTGGGAGCCAGGTTTGTAGACGCATTTACGGATGTGACCATGGGGCGTATCGTAGATAACATGCAGCCTGCCAGAGACGGACGGTTCCGTGCTTGGATACGGCGCATGTGCATTCCGGTGGCGGTGGCGAGCTCCATTATGTACCTGTACTTCGTGAGAGACTGGGCTTACTGGGCGAAGCTGGCCTATGTGATTTTTACTTATTTACTGTGGAGCAGCTTCTGCTATACCGCAATCAACATCCCCTACGGTTCCATGGCTTCTGTCATCAGCCCGGATGTGAAGGACAGGGCGTCCCTCTCCACCTTCCGGAGCATCGGCGCCAGCCTGGCGGGACTGGTTATCGGCGTGCTGGTGCCGTTGATTGTCTACGAGACGGATCTGGAGGGAAATCAGATCGTGAAGCCGGTAAGCTTTACGGTGACGGCTTTTGTATTCGGAGTCCTGGCCGTGGGATGCTATGCGCTCTGTTATTTCCTGTGCCGGGAGCGGGTATTTTTTGAGAAAAAGGCCGGCAAAGGGGAAAGCGCCGGGGAGATGCTGAAAGGCCTGTGGGGAAATAAGCCCCTGCTGGCATTGGTCTGCGCGGCGCTGGTACTGCTGCTTGCCACTCTGATGGGGCAGACCATGAATAATTACCTGTTTCTGGATTATTTTAAGAATGCGAAAGCCCTTTCGGTGGTCAATGTGGTGGGTATCGGCGGAACCCTGCTGCTGGCGCCTTTTATCTCCGTGATCGTTGCGAATTTCGGTAAGAAGGAGGCAGGGGCAGTGGGAATGCTGGTGGCAGGCATTGTCTACCTGGTACTGTTTTTCCTGAGAGTGAAGAGCATACCGCTGTTTATGGTGCTGATGTTTCTGGGGACTTTGGGCACAGGCCTTTTTAATATGATCATATGGGCATTTATTACGGATATCATTGACTATCAGGAGATTGCCACCGGCAGACGGGAGGACGGCACGGTTTACGCGGTTTATTCCTTTGCCAGAAAGGTGGGGCAGGCTCTGGCGGGGGGCCTGGGCGGCTTTGTGCTGACTGCCATCGGCTATATTTCCGAGGCGCCTTCCCAGACGGAGACTGTGGCGCAGAGGATTTATACGGTGGCTACGCTGGTTCCGGGGGTCTGTTATCTGGTGGTGTTTCTGATCATACAGTTTGCCTATCCGCTTGGCAGAAAGGAAGTAGAGAAGAACACAGCGATTCTCCGGGAGAAGCGGGAGCAGGCAAATTATACTCATGGCCGGTAGCATCTGCTGGATTCAATGTATAATGGGTGGGCATTTCTACAGTCCGGGGCGAAAAAGCATATCCTGTATATCGGAGATAATTGCCATCACAAAGGTATAATAAGTGCGTATTTCTGTAACGTTGTCAGGAAACAGTACAGGCAGTTATGCAAATTTCAGCGGTCCCGAGTGTACATGCTCAGGGATATAATAGGCGAAGGAATATAGATGGGAGAAGGTTAGATGAAGTTTGACAGGACAGCGCCCCGGGGCAGTGCGGAAGCGGAGTGCAGGCTGGAGAACGGGAAGGCCGTTTTGGAATGGTCGTTCCGCCTGGTGGAGAATTCCGGGAAAACAGCGCAGAAAATATCAGTTCCGTACGGCACGGAAGAGGAAAGGAGCCTCCTTCGGAAAGAAAAAGGCTGTATAAGGCTTACCCTTAACGACAGACAGAACAATACCATTCTGGAATGCGTACAGAAACTCTGCGAGGAAGAACCGATGCAGTCCATACTGCTGCAGCCCGAATTGTGGAAAGGTATCCGGCACCCATACCTCTACGGAATGGAAGCGGTTCTGGCAGATGAGGCCGGAAATATCCGGGACAGGATCCAGGGGCAGCTGGCTCTGCGCAGCCTGTCCTGCGCAAACAGGAACGGGAATCCGGAAATATTCCTGAATCATGAGCCTTTTATACCGAAAGCGGTGCGTTATACGTTGCCGGAAACAGGGACAGAAGCCGCGATACAACGGCAGATGCTGGAGGATTTGCAGTGGATGCTGAAGCTGGGCGCCAATTGTCTTTGCGTGGAAGAGCCGCATAAACTCCTGGCGCAATTATGTGACCGCCATGGTCTGCTTGTTTTTCGAAAAGAGGAAAAACAGTCCGGATATGTATGGACACATGGAAAACAGACCATTTCTCCCATATTTCAGCCTTTATCCGGTGAGGACATCCCCCTGTTCAGGGGAAAGAGCAGAAGCCTTTTTCTTCCCGGCAGCAGCACTCCCACGACACTTTTTTACAGATACCAGGCAAAATGGAGCGATGTGCCCTTTGTTCACATTGTCCCGGAAAGCATACAGCGCCTGGAAAGCGGAAATTTTGCGGTACTGTGCTACAGCAACTGCGGCAGGGTAGCCTTATATTCAGACGGTGTTCTTTTTGAATTCAAGGACGGAGAGGAAGCTTTTTCGTTTCAGGAAATCCCTGCCAGAACCCCGAGTATCATGCTCACTGCGGAAGGGGAGGGCTGCTGTGAAACCCTGTCGATTCACAAATCTTTCACAAAGTGAACACTGAATGATGACATTTTCCCATTAGAATACTTCATAAAGCATGGCAACCCCCACACGCAGCCGGTATGCTGTTTCGTTGTCTGTAGAGCCCGGCATTTGGAATAAGGAAATCTCCGCACAAGCGCCCACTTGTTAGGAATTGCCGGAAAATAACTGATACAACTTCTTTAGGGGAAAGCCCGGAAATATAAAGAAAACGGCTCTAAACTCGTATCAGTTATTTGTAGACACTTCCTTATGAGCGTAGGGCGGTGTCTGCAAATTATAGTACTGCTTTGCGAACCCTGTAATCCAGGAGAAATAACTGCGTATAAACTGTAACAGTTATTTCCCGGCAATAGCGGCAGATTTCAACAGCGACTTCGGCTTTCATGAATGCGTTCATGAGTATGAACCATGAGTCCTCAGGCATAAGATCTGACAGTGGTATGCCAGGTGGGGACGAAACAGGGGTGCCGCAAAACAGAACAGAACAGTACAGAACAGAAAGGTATGGGAAAGCATGATTGAGGTGACGAATCTTACGAAACAGTACGGTGACCACATGGCGGTGGACCATCTCTCTTTCCGGGTGGAAAAAGGGCAGATCTACGGATTCCTGGGACCCAACGGCGCGGGAAAATCCACCACCATGAACATTATCACAGGCTACATAGCCCCGTCAGAGGGCACCGTGACCATAGACGGTAAAGATATTCAGAAAGAACCCGAGGAAGCCAAAAAGCAGATCGGTTATCTGCCGGAGATACCGCCCCTGTATGTGGAGATGACGGTGGAAGAGTATCTGGAATTTGCGGCGCAGCTGAAGAAAATACCCAAAGCAGAGCGCAAAAAGCAGATACAGAAAGTCATGGAAATGACCGGAACCGAGGACGTGAAGAAGCGGCTGATACGGAATCTTTCCAAGGGCTATCGCCAGAGAGTAGGGCTGGCACAGGCCATGCTGGGAGACCCGGAAGTGATCATTCTGGATGAGCCCTCAGTGGGACTGGATCCCAAGCAGATCATTGAAATCCGCGATCTCATCCGTCAGCTGGGAGAAAATCACACGATTATCTTAAGTTCCCATATATTGTCCGAAGTCAGCGCCATATGTGACCATATCATGATCATTTCCCATGGACGGCTGGTGGCAAGCGATTCCCCGGAGGGACTCAAAAAACTGATGAACCATTCCCAGGAACTTCAGCTGACGGTGAAAGGCAGTGAAGCACAGCTTTGCGATGTACTCAACAAAGTGACAGGAGTGTCATCAGTGGAAGCCCTGGGAGTGCTGGAAGATGGATTTGCCAGAGCCAGGGCAGTGTCCGAGGAGCATGCGGATATCAGGGAGGCAGTGTTCTATGCCCTTGCGGAAGCGAAGCTGCCTGTCATGGAAATGGTGGCCCATGAGAAATCGTTGGAAGATATCTTCCTGGAACTGACGGAAGGGGTGCAGCCGGAGGAGAAGGAGAGGAAGAAGCTCTTCGGCGGCAGAAAGAGAAAGAAAGCATCCGCAGGCACGGAAGCGGTGCCGGCCGACAGGTATGCGGAGGAGACAGAAGCAGAGCAGGACCCTGCCGGAGAGAAGGGCACGAAAGCGGAAGCAGCAAAGCAGAACCCTGCCGGAGAGAAGGGCGCGAAAGCGGAAGAAGCAGAGCGAAATCCCGTCGGAGAGAAGGGCAGGAAAGCGGAAACAGCAGAGCGGAACCCCGTCGGAGAGAAGGTAACGAAAGCGGAAGCAGCAGAGCAGAACCCCGCCGGTGAGAGAGGGCCGAAAGAGACGGGAGAGGAACCGGAAGCAGAGAGAAGCGCCGGGGCAGCAGAGCAGACTGTGGAGAGAAGCAGCAGAATGGAGGAAAAATAAATGTTGGCAATTTATAAAAGAGAGATTAAGTCCTACTTCCGTTCTTTCATAGGACTGCTGTTTATTGCAGTTACCTTATTTTTTGTGAGCCTGTATTACACGGCCATAAACCTGCTGCAGGGCTATCCCTATTTTTCCTATGCGGTGTCCAGTGTGGTGATTCTGTTTCTGATCAGTGTGCCTGTGCTTACCATGCGGATTCTGGCGGAGGAAAAAAGGAGCAGAACGGACCAGCTGATCCTGACTGCGCCGGTATCCGTAGGCGGAATCGTGATGGGCAAGTTCCTGGCGCTGCTTACCATATTTGCCATTCCCACGGGCATTATCTGCATATATCCGCTGATTATGGGAAGCTTCGGCACCGTTCCCATGGCGGCAGCATACCTTTCCGTTCTGGCATTTTTCCTGTATGGCATGATGGCTATCGCCATAGGCGTACTGGTGTCTTCGCTGACGGAAAGCCAGGTAATATCTTCCGTACTTACGTTTATCATTCTGTTTCTGGCCTATATGATGGATTCCATCTGCGGACTGATTTCCTACACCGGAAACTGGCTCACCAGGGTACTGGGCTGTCTGGATATGTACACGCCCTTTTCCAATCTGCTGAACGGCACTCTGGATGTAAAGTCAGTGTTTTACTTTGTTTCCATGACGGTACTTGCCCTGTTTCTGACGGTGCAGTCCATTCAGAAGCGGCGTTACAGTATTTCGCGTAAAACCTTCAGCATGGGGGCCTACAGTACCGGTATGATTGCGGTGGCAGTGGGAATCATTGTCATAGCGAACATGGTTCTGGGAGAGCTGCCGGCCTCCTGGGTGTCTGTGGATGTGACCAGTGAAAAGCTGTATTCCCTGACCGATCAGACCAAAGAATATGTGAAAAACATGGATGAGGATGTGACTATTTATGTGATATCGGCCGAAGACAGCCAGGATACGGTACTGGGGCAGACACTTCAGCGGTATGATGACCTGTCCGGCCATATCACGGTAGAGTACGTGGACCCGAATATCAATCCCAGGTTTTACACCCAGTATACCAATGAAAATATCAGCCTGAACAGCCTGATCATTGTCAGCGGGAAGCGGAATACCATAGTGGATTACAACGATATCTATGAAACCAGCTATGATTACGATTCCTATACGGGAGGCTATTCCTCCAATACCACCGGATATGACGGTGAGGGACAGATTACCAGCGCTCTTGACAGAGTACTGACGGATGATGTCCCCAAAGTATACATAACAACAGGGCATGGAGAGACTTCCTTCAGCACCACTTTTACAGATGCGCTGAAGAAGGAAAACACGGAATATGAGAGCATCAATCTGATGGACTATGATGCCGTTCCGGAGGATGCGGCATGTCTGGTGATTCATGGTGCTACAGGGGACTTTTCCGCGGATGATACGGAAAAGGTGATTCAGTATCTGGATAAGGGCGGAAATGTGATACTGGTGACAGGCATCGCCGAGGCTGGGACACCTAATCTGGACGCGCTCTGCGATTACATGGGCCTCCAGGTAGCGGAGGGGCTTGTGGTGGAGCAGAATGAGGCGAATTACTACAGGAACCCTTATTATCTGCTCCCCACAGTAGGTTACAGTACTTATACAACAGGGCTCTACGGACAGTATTATGTATTTGTACCCTTCGGCCAGGGTATTTTGATTGAAAATGAAGACAGGGAGGACATCTCCTACGATAAATTCCTGACCACATCAGACAGCGCGTTTGCCAAGGCGGACCTGTCCAATCTGGAAAATTATGATAAGGGAGAGGGCGATACAGACGGACCTTTTGCGCTGGGCGTATCTGCGGTAAAGACGCTGGAGGACGGCACCGAAGCCACCATGGTGGTATATGGCTGCGAACAGATTTTCACGGACAACGCAAATGTCATGGTCAGCGGAGCCAATCAGGTCATGTTTATCAACACAATCGGAACCTTTGCAGAACATGAGGTCAGCGTATCCATACCGGCGAAAAATTACGAGGTGTCTTACCTGATGGTTCCCCAGGGCAGAGCGGTGCTGCTGGGAGTGCTGTTGACGGTAGTGATACCCTTTGGATGCCTGGCAGCAGGGTTCGTGATCTGGTTCAGAAGAAGGCGGCGCTGAGCTGCACCATGCGTTTATTGATTCATGAAGTAACTGGAAACAACAGATATTCTGTCGCACAATTCCTGATGGCAGGGAATTCCCGGGGCACATCGGTTTGGATGGAGTATTAGTGGAAATAAAGCGAGGAGGCACACGATGAAAAAGCAGAGAAAGCAGTTGATTCTTTTAGTGGCAGTGCTGGTTCTGCTGGCTGCCGCTGTCCCCGGCGTTCGATACCTGAATGAAAGGCAGGAGGCAGAGGCGGCGGAGGCAGCGGATGCGGAACAGGACAGCGTTGTCGTGATTGATGCGGCGTATGAGGATGTAGTGAAATTTTCTTATGATTATGAAGGAGAGACTTATTCCTTTGAAAAATCAGAGGATACCTGGCATGCAGCGGAAGACCCTTCTCTGAGCCTGAAAGAATATTCCATAAAAAATATGCTGTCGGGGGTGGCACCGTTTGACGCATTGCAGGTGATTGAGAATGTGACGGATTTCAGCCAGTACGGGCTGGATGAGCCGCAGCGGACTATTTCCTTTGAGACTTCATCAGCCAGCTATATCCTGCATGTAGGTGACCACAATACTCTCACGGGGACTTATTATGTGTGCATGCCTTCCGAGGCGACCGTCTATGTGGTGGAACAGACCGTTGTGACCCGGTTTAATCAGACTTTGGAGGATTTGACGGAAACTGCAGCGGAGGAATCCGGGGAAAGCCAGAGCGGCGGAGAGAGCGAAAGCCAGGCAGAGGAATCCGGGGAAAGCCAGAGTGGCGAAGAGGGCGGAAGCCAGTCAGAGGAATCCGGGGAAAGCCAGAG
>DNJW01000051.1:27624-27829 GCA_003488965.1 Lachnospiraceae bacterium
GAGGAATCCGGGGAAAGCCAGAGCAGTGGAGAGAGCGGAAGCCAGGAAGTATCTTCCTGAAAAAGGTATACTCATAACGAGCGAGCTCATCTGCAAGTCAAAGACAAAAGCTTACTTCAGCTGAAACCCGATACCGTAGACAGTCCGGATGTATTCCTCGGAAGCCCCGGCCTCCTTGATTTTCCGGCGCAGGTTGCTGACATGG
>DNJW01000051.1:28118-28436 GCA_003488965.1 Lachnospiraceae bacterium
CCGGCGCAGGTTGCTGACATGGACATTTACCGTGTTATTCTCCCCATAATATCCGTTCTGCCACACCAGTTCATAGAGGCTTTCCCGGGAGTATACCTTTTCCGGGGCCTGAAGGAAGAGATACAGAAGTGCATATTCATGGGAGGTTAGGGAAAGCTCCGTCCCACCGACCGTAACTTTACGGGATTCCGGATAAAGCATTATGTTTTTATAGGACAGACAGTCTGCCTGCGGTTGAGCGCCACTGCTGCGCCTGAGGGCAGCCTGGACTCGGGCGGATACTTCTTCCGGCTCGAAAGGTTTGGTGATGTAATCATC
>DNJW01000051.1:28735-28890 GCA_003488965.1 Lachnospiraceae bacterium
GAAAGGTTTGGTGATGTAATCATCCGCCCCTGTTTTGAGAAGTGTTACCTTGTCAGAAAGGGCGGCTTTGGCAGAGAGTACCAGCACGGGGACACGGCACTGTTTTTCAGACCGGAGCTTCGCAAGAAGAGCCTCCCCGGACAGGCCGGGCAGCA
>DNJW01000051.1:29169-29434 GCA_003488965.1 Lachnospiraceae bacterium
CCCGGACAGGCCGGGCAGCATGAGATCCAGCAGAATCAGGTCAGGTGACTCCTGTTCCGCCAGAAGGAGTCCTTCGGTGCCGGAGAAAGCCTGGACTGTCCGATACCCATCGGCTTCCAGTATTTTAGCCAGTAGTTGGTTGATGTCTGTCTCGTCTTCGATTATCAGTATTTTGGGCTGCATGGTTACCTCGCTTTTTTCAGCCGCAAATGGGGCTGGAATGTCAGTCGTATCTATCTTTTCTATACTCAAGACCGCCAGAATT
>DNJW01000051.1:29729-31891 GCA_003488965.1 Lachnospiraceae bacterium
AAGACCGCCAGAATTTACCAAATCGCTATCAGCAAAATTACGGCTGGCGGTCTTTCGTTATACGTTTATGTTGGCAAATGTTTTTGATCGTGAGTATATTTTACCGCATTTCTCCTGAAAAGAGTATCCTTAATAGCTGCAAATCTATTCGGCGTGCGGTATAAATTCCAGAATATCGTTTGGCTTGCAGTCTAAAATACTGCAGAGGCGCTCTAAGGTATAGACAGTAATTCCTCTATTGTGTTTCAGGTTATTTATTGTTCGAGGATTTATCCCATGCTTTTCTATCAGCGTATATGTTGAGATTCCACATCTTTCCATTGTTTTCCAAAGCGGCGCATAGCTGACCATATATTCACCTCTTTCTGATAAATCCATTATGAAATGTAAAATTTTGATTGCATATATATACAAATGTAACTATACTGAAATATGTATCTATATATTGGGGATTGAGAGGAGAGCAGAGGAATATGGAAGATGTCGAATTAATGAAACAATTATTAAATCCATACATTACGGGAGAGACTGGGCGAGGTTTATCGGAAAGATGAAGAATATCAAAAGAGGCTGAAAGCAGAGGACTTAATATACGAATCATTAAGTGGGAAACTCACAGATGAACAAGCAGAACAACTGGAAGAATATTTCGCTGCCGCAAATGCGACAGCCGCAAGAAAAGAAATTTTAACTTACATCCAGGGCATGAAAGATTTGCTTGCTCTATTAAAAGCTTTATCTTAATTTCTATTGATAAAACTTGTATGGTCAACCGTTGTGTATAATATACATTTATGAACAGCAGTTAAATTTATTTCCCGATAATTAACAGAGATTCAATTGTGAAATTTCCCCTATTCTGCTATGCTGAAAGCAGCAAAGGTCGATGCAAAACAAAAACAATAAGCATGTGGAAATTATACTCGTATACGTATTTAATTACTGCTTTCAGATCAGGATTGCCGAGGCGTTCACTCGTTATACTGTGTAGAGGGCAATTATCTGCGGTTGTGAGTACAAATCGGAATTGGAATTGGAACAGGAGGCTTATCATTTTATGAAGATTGGCGAAGTAATCAGGAAATACAGAAAAGAGAAAAATCTGACACAGGAGGAGATGGCACAGGCGCTGGGCGTGACCGCACCTGCGGTAAATAAATGGGAAAACGGCAATTCGCTGCCGGACGTCATGCTGCTGGCACCGATAGCCAGACTGCTGGACATTACGACGGACACGCTGCTGTGTTTCAGGGAGGCTCTGACAGAGGAGGAAATCAAACGCTATGTGTGGGAACTGGAGGAACGGCTGAAGCAGGAATCATATGAGGAAGCTTTTCAATGGGCCAGGCAGAAGCTGCAGCAATATCCCAACTGCGAAGCGTTATACCTGAATATGGCTGCGGTATTACATGGTTGGAAACTGATGAAAGGGGGACCGGAGGGTGAAACATATGACGAAGAGATTGCAGGCTGCTACATCCGCGCATTGGACAGCAGTGATGAGGAAGTGCGTTATCGTGCCGCAAATTCGCTGTTCAGTTTTTACCTGAGTAAGGAAGAGTATGATGAGGCCGAAAAATATCTTTCCTTCTTTTCCTTTCAGAATCCGGAGAAAAAGCGGCAGCAGGCGGTGCTTTACGCCAGGAGAGGGCAGAGACAGGAGGCCTACAGAGCCTATGAGGAGCTTTTGTTTTCCGAATATCAGATGATTAACATGGCTTTGTACGGTATATTTTTGCTGGCCATGGAGGAAGGAGACCGCCAGAAAGCGCATGACATTGTGGACAGGCAGGAGACACTTGCCAGGCTGTTTGAAATGGGTGAATATAACGAAAATATGTGGAGGCTTGAACTGGCAGCCGCGGAACGGGATGCGGACAGTGTGGTGGGCATTATGGAAAAACTGCTGGAAAGCTGCCGCAGCCTCGGAAAATACAGCAAAGCTGCTCTGTACGGGCATATGGATTTTCAGGAAGTTCAGGACGATTTTTATATGCAGCTCAGAGAGAATCTGCTGAAGTGCTTTCAGGATGAGGGTACCTACGGCTGGCTGAAAGGAAATGAACGCTGGGAGGCCCTTAGACTGACAGAAAGGAACTGAACTGGCTATTGCATTCTGCGCCCTTATCCTTTAAACTATACTAAGGAAGTGTCTACAAATA